>JANOKY010000105.1:0-17936 GCA_031419635.1 Burkholderiales bacterium
CAACCGCTCGGCGTCGATCCGCATCCCGTATGTGCCGAACCCGAAGGGCCGGCGCATCGAGGCGCGCTTCCCGGATCCGCTGATGAACCCCTACCTGGGCTTCAGCGCGCTGCTGATGGCCGGCCTGGACGGCGTGGAAAACAAGATCCACCCGGGCGAGGCAGCGACGAAAGACCTGTACCACCTGCCGCCGGAAGAAGACGCGAAGATCCCGACCGTCTGCCACAGCCTGGACCAGGCCCTGGAGTACCTGGACAAGGACCGCGCTTTCCTGACCAAGGGGGGGGTCTTCACCGATGCGTACCTGGACGCGTACATCGAGCTGAAGATGCAGGAAGTCACGCGCTTTCGCATGACCACGCACCCGCTCGAGTTCGACATGTACTACGCGGCCTGATCGACGCAGCGACCGATCGGTCACGAAATCAGGGGTGGCGCGAGCCGCCCCTGTTTGCTTGTGTGCACCAAGCCTGGGCCACAATGCGTTGAATGGTCATGAAACTCACCGCATCAAGAAACTGGATCGGCGCGCTGCTGCTGTTTGGCGTCAGTGCCGTCTGGGCCGAGGCCACTGTCTACCGCTGCCCCGGGCCCCCGGTGCTCTACACCGATCAGATCACCCCGGTGCAGGCCAAAGACCGCGGCTGCCGCACCATCGAAGGCGCGCCGATCACGGTGGTCTCGGTGCCCAAACCGCGGCCGGTGGCCAGCAGTGCGCCGCGGGCCTCCGACGCCAAGGTCGAGGCCGGCGAGCAGCGCGCCCGCGACGGCGACGCGCGCAAGATCCTCGACGCCGAGTTGAAGCGCGAAGAAGCCAAGCTGGCCGAGCTGCAAAAAGAGTTCAACAATGGCGAGCCCGAACGCCAAGGCGGCGAGCGCAACTTCCAGAAGTACCAGGACCGCGTCGAAGAAATGAAGGCCGCCATCGCCCGCAAGCAAAGCGACGTGGCCGCCCTCAAGCGCGAGCTGACCAAGCTCCCCGCAGCCAAAGAGTAGCCATGCGTCACAAGGCCAGCGCGGCTGCCCCGGCCGCCGACCCGCTGGCCGCGTTCGACCTGCTGGCCACGATGGTGGCCGTGGTGCGCGCCGACGGCCTCGTCCTGCACGCCAATGCCAGCTTCGAGAACACCCTGGGCGTGGCCCGTCGCGCGCTGCTCTCGACCTCGCTGCCCGGTTGGTTGGCCGACCCACAGCCGCTGCGCGAAACGCTGGCCGCGGTGGCCGGCAACCGCATCGCCACCGGCCGCTTGGACGCCCAGGTGCGGCGGCCCACCGCAGGCCACCACGAGTTGCTGCCAGTGCATGTGATCGTCAACCAGACCGACGATGCGCAGCAGGTGCTGGTGGAGATGATCGAGATCGAACAGCAGACCCGGCAGGACCGCGAGGAGCGCACCCAGGGCCAGGCCGAGGCCAACAAGGAGCTGGTGCGCAACCTGGCGCACGAGATCAAGAATCCGCTGGGCGGCATCCGCGGCGCCGCGCAACTGTTGGGCATGGAGCTGGAAGGCCGAATTGGCGAAAGACGTGAACTTACCGAGTACACCCAGGTCATCATCGCCGAGGCCGACCGGCTGCAACTGCTGGTCGACCGCCTGCTGGCGCCGCACCGCCGCGCCCACATCGTGGTCGACGTCAACATCCACGAGGTCTGCGAGCGGGTGCGCTCCCTGGTGGTGGCCGAGCACCCGCGCGGCCTGCTGGTACGGCGCGACTACGACACCTCGATCCCCGAATTCCGTGGCGACCGCGAGCAGTTGATCCAGGCCGTGCTCAACATCGCCCACAACGCGGTGCAGGCGCTGGCCGAGCGCATCGCAGCGGGCGACGCCGAACTGACGCTGCGCACCCGCATCGCCCGCCAAGTGACGATCGGCAAGCAGCGCTGGCGCCTGGCACTCGAATTGCATATCGAAGACAACGGGCCCGGCGTGCCCGAGGCAATCCGTGAGCGCATCTTCTTCCCCTTGGTGACGGGGCGCGAGGGCGGGTCGGGCCTCGGGCTGACCTTGGCGCAGACTTTCGTGCAGCAACACCAGGGCACGGTCGAATGCGCCAGCGAGCCGGGCCGCACGCTGTTCACGATCCTCATCCCGCTGCCATGACACAGAAACCTCGCGCATGAAACCCATCTGGATCGTCGATGACGATCAATCGATCCGCTTTGTGCTCGAGAAGGCCCTGGCGCGCGAGCAGTTCGCGGTGCGTGCCTTCGCCAACGCGCGCGATGTGCTGGCCGCGCTCGACGACGACGAGCCGCAGGTGCTGGTCAGCGACATCCGCATGCCCGGCGGCACGGGGCTGGATCTGCTGGCCAAGATCAAGCAGCGCCTGCCCGGGCTGCCAGTGATCGTGATGACGGCCTACTCCGATCTCGACAGCGCCGTCTCGGCCTTCCAGGGTGGCGCCTTCGAGTACCTGGCCAAGCCCTTCGATGTGGCCAAGGCGGTCGAGCTGATCCGCCGCGCAGTGGAGGAAAGCCTGCGCGAAGCGGTGGCCACCGAGCGCGGCGACGCAAGCCCCGAGATGCTCGGCCAGGCCCCGGCGATGCAGGATCTGTTCCGCGCCATCGGGCGCCTCTCCCAGAGCCACGTCACGGTGCTGATCACCGGCGAAAGCGGTTCGGGCAAGGAGCTGGTGGCGCATGCGCTGCACAGGCACAGCCCGCGCGGCAGCGGGCCGTTCGTGGCCATCAACACCGCAGCGATCCCGAAGGATCTGCTCGAGAGCGAACTCTTCGGCCACGAGCGCGGCGCCTTCACCGGCGCGCAGACGATGCGTCGCGGCCGCTTCGAACAGGCCGACGGCGGCACCCTGTTTCTCGACGAGATCGGCGACATGCCGTTCGATCTGCAGACCCGTTTGCTGCGCGTGCTCTCCGACGGCCAGTTCTACCGCGTCGGCGGCCACCAGCCGCAAAAGAGCAATGTGCGGGTGATTGCCGCCACGCACCAGAACCTCGAGCAGCGGGTCAAGGACGGCGCCTTCCGCGAAGACCTGTTCCACCGCTTGAATGTGATCCGGCTGCGCCTGCCGGCGCTGCGCGAGCGGCCGGATGACATCCCGATGCTGGCGCGCCAGTTCCTGCAAAAGAGCGCCAAGGATCTCGGCGGCGACGCCAAGCGTTTGTCCGACGCGGCCTTGGCGCGCCTGGTGGGCTTCGACTATCCGGGCAACGTGCGCCAGTTGGAGAACATCTGCCACTGGCTGACGGTGATGGCCCCCGCGCAGGTGGTCGAGGTCAAGGACTTGCCGCCCGAATTGCTGGAGGCTGCCGTCCTCACCGCCGCGCCGCCCGCGCAGACCACCGGCCCGGCGGCGAGCACGCCTGCCGTCGCCGCAGCGACTGCCAGCGCGCCCGTCGGCGGCAACTGGCTCAACGACCTAGAGCGCGAAGCCCGCGCCTTGCTCGACGCCGGCACGCCCGAAGTCTGGGAAGCGCTGACGCGCCAGTTCGAAGCCAAGCTGATCGTGACGGCACTCGACGCCACGCGCGGCCGGCGCATCGAAGCCGCCCAGCGCCTGGGCATCGGCCGCAACACCATCACGCGCAAGATCCAGGAGCTGGGCCTGGACGACTGATCCCTCCGTAGAATGGCCGCCAAATAGAGAGATCGACGGGGAGGCGAAAAACATGCCGGCATTGCTGGGGTTCCTGCACATCGCGGTGGCGATCTTCTTTGCGATCCACGCGGTGCGCCATGGCCGCAACAACTACTGGTTGTTCATCCTTCTGGCCTTTCCATTTCTCGGCAGCGTGGTCTATTTCTTCGCCGAGTACCTGCCCGAAGTGCGGCACACGCGCGTGGCGCGCAAGGCGGTCGGCGCGGTCACCGCGCTGATCGATCCGGGGCGCGATCTGCGCGCCGCACGCGCCGACTACGAACGCACACCTTCGGTCGAACACCGCGCGCAACTGGCCGATGCCTTGCTCGCTGCCGATCAGGCGGCCGAGGCGGTCGAGGCGGTCGAGGCGGTCGAGCATTACCGTCAATGCGTGACCGGCCACTACACCAAGGACGCGAAGCTGCGCGCCGGCCTTGCGCGGGCCTTGTTCCTCGCCGGCCAGCCGCGCGAGGCAGCGGCCACGCTGTAGGCCTTGTTCACCGACGAACCCGAGCGCAAGGCCGACGGCAAGGCCCTGCTGCTGGCGCGCGCGCTGGCCGAGGTCGACCAAGGCCAGGCGCTTGCCGCCTTCGATGAAGCCCTGCAACTCCACCCGACCACCGAAACTCGCTGTGCCGACGGCCTGTACCTGGCCAGCCTAGGCCGCGATGAGCAGGCGCGCGCACTGCTCGATCAGGCGCTGCGCGATGGCCGACTGGGCGGCGAACATGCGCGCGAGCTGAACCGTGAAGCGCTCGATCAGGCCAACGCGGCGTTGAAGCTGCTCGACCAGCGCCTCAGGAACACAGCGCCTTGATGTCCTCGGGCACAGGGATCGCCCTCAGGCGGTCCGGGTCGGCCGGGTCGCGGATCACGAAGGCGCGCACTTCGGTGCCTTCGCAGATCAACTCGTCGCCGCGCCTGACCGTGTGGCGGTGGCGAAAGGTCTTGGCGGCCCAGGTTTCGATGCTGGTGTGGACTTCGAGCGTCTGGCCATAGGTCGCGGCCTTCAGGAACCGGGTGTGGATCTCGAGCAGCGGCGTGCCGACGATGCCGCGCGTCTTGAGCAGTTCGCGCCATGGCGGTACGCCGCAGGCCAGGAAGAAGGCCAGCGAGGCCTCGTCCATCCAGCGCGAGAAGTTGGGAAAGAAGACGATGCCGGCCGGGTCGCAGTCGCCGAAGTGCACGTCAACGCGGTGGATGTGGCTCTGGCTCACGATTTGCCCACCTTGTGCGCGCGCTTTTCGAGGAAGGCGCGCACGCGCTCCTTGGCTGCGTCGTCGCCCTGCGCGATCGATGAGATCAGCGTCTCCATGAACAGGCCGTCGCTGGCCGGCAGGTCGGCGATGCGCGGCAGCGCCTGCGTGATAGCGTAGTTGGACAGTGGCGCGTTGGTGGCGATCTTGCTGGCCAGCGCCAGCGCCCTGGCCAGGCCCTCGCCGTCGCCGACGCGGTAGTTGCTGATGCCCAAGTCCTGGCCCTCGTCGGCGTCGAAGACGCGGCCGGTCAGCAACATGTCGGTCATTCGCGCCACGCCGATCAGCCGCGAGATGCGCACCGAGCCGCTGCCGCCGACGAAGATGCCGCGCGTGCCTTCGGGCAGGCCGTAGAAGGCGCTGGCTTCGGCCACGCGCAAGTGCGCCGACGCGGCCAGTTCGAGCCCGCCGCCGTCCACCGCGCCGTGCAGCACCGCGATCACCGGCACCGGGCCGAACTGGATCGCGTCGAAGCAGGCGTGCCAGGCGCGCGAATGGTGTATGCCCTCGGCGACGCTGCGCTCGCTGACTTCGGACAGGTCCAGCCCGGCGCAGAAATGCTCGCCTTCGCCGCTGATCACCGCCGCGCGGAAGTCGCGCGGCAGGTTGACGAAAACAGTGTGCAGTTGCGCCAGCATTTCATCGCTGATCGAGTTGCGCTTGGCCGGGCGGTTGAGCCGGATGTGCAGCACCGGACCGCAATGTTCGAGGCGCAGCAGCGGCAGGGCGGCCAGCGGGCCACTGGCCGAAAGGGCTTGAAAGGCGAGACTCATCGCGGTGTTTCCTCAGGCTTTGATGACACGCGCATCCTGCGGCATGGCGTACAGGGTTTGCACGTCGGCGGTGCGGCGCGTCAGCACCAGGCGCTGGTTGACATAGCCCTTGTCGGTGATTTCACCGGCCGCCGCGCTCGGCCCGTCGGGCAGCAGCAGCGCACGCGCGGGCGACTGCGACGAACCGCCGCCCTCGGCCTTCAAGGCGCGCAAGGCGTTGCGCACATGGGCTTCGATCTGCTCGCGCGACAGCGCGCGGCCGGCTTCGGTCAGGAACACCAGCGCGCCGATTTCGCTGCGGTCGTGGCCGGTGATGACGACGTCCTGTGCATGCGGGGCCAGCGCCGAGACGACGCGCACGCGCAGCATGCCGACGCTGACCCAGGTGCCGCTGGCGAGCTTGAAGTCTTCGGCCACGCGGCCGTTGAAGACCACGCCTTGCAGCGGATTGCTTTCGTCGAGCAGGTGGCCGGCATCGCCGATGCGGTAGTAGCCGTCGCTGTCGAAGGCCTCGCGCGTGGCGGCGTCGTTGTCGCGGTAGCCAGGGAAGACGTTGTCGCCCTTGACGCGCATTTCCAGCTTGCCCGCGTTGGGGACGAACTTGAGGCTGACGCCGGGCATCGGCAGGCCGATGACGCCGGGGCGATCGAGGCGCCAGCTCGGGAAGGTGATGGCCGGTGCGGTTTCGGTCGCGCCCCAGGACGTGGTGAACCAGACCGGCTCGGCGCAGACCTTGGCGGCCACCGCTTCGAGGCGCTGCCAGGTGGTCGGCGGCATGCCCGAGCCGGCGTAGAAGACCATGCGCAGGCGTTCGAAGAAGCGGCGCGCCAGGTCGCTGTCGGCCTCGAGAGCGGGCAGCATCATTTCGTAGCCGCGCGGCACGTTGAAGTACAGCGTCGGCTGCAGCTCGCGCAAATGGGCAATGGTCTTGTCGATGGCGCCCGGCAGCGGCCGGCCATCGTCGATATACAGGGTGCCGCCGTGGCGCAGCACGAGATTCAGGTTGTGGTTGCCGCCGAAGGTGTGGCTCCAGGGCAGCCAATCCAGCAGCACCGGTTTTTCGAGTTCGAGGAAGCGCAGGGTTTGCGCCAGCATCTGCTGGTTGGCGCAGAGCATGCGATGGGTGTTGATCACCACCTTGGGCTGGCCGGTCGAGCCGGAGGTCAGCAGGTACTTGGCGTGGGTGTCGGGCGTGATCGCGGCGAAGGCCTGCATCACGGCCGCGGTTTCCGTGACGGCGCCGAGTTGGGCGAAGGCCAGCGCGCCGCGATGGGTGTCGCAGCCGCGGCTGAAGACGATGGCCGCCTCGATGCCGGCGCCTGCCAGCGCGGGCGCGTAGGTCGCTGCATCGCTGGCATAGACCAGCGCCGGGTCGAGCGTGCGCAGGATGCCGTGGATGCGGTTGAAATCGCCCTGCGCCAGGCGGCAGTAGCCGCTCGACACGGTGCACACCGCGCGGCCGATGTGCATGGCGGCCAGCATCAGCACCAGGTGATCGAGCGCGTTGTCGGACAGCACGACGACGGGTTTGCCGGGCGCGAGATTCAAGTCCAGCAGGGCCTGCGCCACGGCGCCGACTTGCTGCCGCAGCGCGGCCCAGCGCAGCCGCCGCCAGCCGCCGCCGACCGCAGCTCCGGTGAGCGCCGGCTCGGCCACCGCGAGTGCGTCCGGCGTCTCGCGTGCCCAGCGCTCCAGCCACTCGCCGACGCAGCGCGCATAGGGCGCCAGTGCCTCGGGCGAACGCAACTCGAAGGCGCCATCGCCGAGATCGCTCTTCAGCGTCGCGGCCGGCGCCAGCATCAGCGGATTGTCGAAGAAGCGGCTTGCCATTCGGGGCTCCAGGCCAACCATACAGTAGTGTATGGAGGCGGACGCGATGGTATTCGCGGGCTCGCGTGCGCACATCCGGGCTTTCCCGCGCTTCCGTACAGGAGTGTATGGAAGCATGATGGCAGCCGATGAGCCCCGCCACCGCCGCCAAGCCTCGCCGCCGCGCCCGCGCCGCGCCCGAGCCCCTCAAACCCCCGCTCACGCCCGAGGCCTGGATCGACGCCGCCACCGAAGTCTTGGTCGATCGAGGCATCGACCATGTGCGCGTGGACATCTTGGCCGGCGAATTGAAGGTCACTCGCGGCAGCTTCTACTGGCACTTCCGCGATCGCGAGGATCTGCTGCGCCGCGTACTGCAGGCCTGGAGCGAGCGCGCCACCGAGCAGCTCACGCGGCGGCTCGCAGGCGCCAGCAGCGACCCGCGTGCGCAACTGCGCGACGTGATCTCGCTGCCCTTTCGCGGCCGCTCGGCGGCGCGTGCTGCACGCATCGAACTGGCCATCCGAGCCTGGGCTCGGCGCGACGAGATGGCGCGCCAGGCGGTTGATGCGGCGGACGCCAGCCGGCTCGGCTACCACGAGCAGGTTTTTGCCGCGCTCGGTTTCGCGCGCTCCGAGGCGCGCTGCCGCGCCTTCCTGCTTTACAGCTACGAAGTGTCCGAGTCGCTGCTGCACCGCCAGGGCACGGCGAGCCAGCGCGAGGAGCGCAGCCGCTTTGTCGAGCGGTTGATGCAGCAAGCGTTGCCACGGTGATGCGCGGGCATCAGCCCGTGCTGAGGCCGAGCAGCCGATCGAGCAGTCCATGATCGGCCGACAGCGCCTGGCTCGCGCCTTGCCAGGCCACCTTGCCGCGTTCGAGCACCACGGCCTGGCGCGTCAGCGGCAGGATCTGGTGCGCGTGCTGCTCAACCAGGATCACGGCGGTCTTGCCTTCGGCGACCATCTCGCCGACCACGCGCAACAGCTCCTGCGCGATCAGCGGCGCCAGGCCTTCGAGCGGTTCGTCGAGCAGCAACAGGCGCGGGTTGAGCATCAGGGCGCGGCCCATCGCCAGCATCTGCTGCTCGCCGCCCGAGAGCTGGTTGCCCATGTTGGCGCGGCGCTCGTGCAGGCGTGCAAAGGTGGCATACACGCGCTTCAGATTCCACGCGCCGGGGCGGGCCACGACGGTCAGGTTTTCCTCGACCGTCAGCGAGGCGAAGATGTCGCGCTCCTGCGGCACCCAGCCCAGGCCGGCGTGGGCGCGGCGATGGCCGGCGACACGCGCGATGTCCTGGCCGGCGAAGCGGATCGTGCCGCGGCTCTGGCGCGCGGCGCCCATCAGGGTGGCGATCAGCGTCGTCTTGCCCATGCCGTTGCGGCCGAGCAGGGCCAGGCTGTCGCCCTCGTCCATCGCCAGCGTGATGCCTTCGAGCACGATGGCCTCGCCATAGCCGCTCCACACATCGTCCAGGCGCAGCAGTTCAGCCATGCGCCGCCTCGCCGAGGTAGAGCTGGCGCACCAGCGGGTCGGCGGCGATCTTCCCGGGCACGTCCTCGGCCATGATCGCGCCGCTGACCAGCACCGAAATGCGCTCGGCGAAGCGGAACACCAGGTCCATGTCGTGCTCGATCAGCACCACCGTCACGTCGCGCGGCAGTTGCGCGATGGTCTCGAACAGCTCGCGGCTCTCGATGGTCGGCACACCGGCGGCCGGCTCGTCGAGCAACAGCACGCGCGGCCTGGCGGCCAGCGCCAGCGCGATCTCGATCAGGCGCTGCTTGCCGTAGGACAGGTTGCGCGCGCGTTCGTTGGCCAGTTCGCCGAGTTTCAATTGCGTGAGCAGTTGGGCGGCTTCGTCGAGCGACTCGGCATGCGCGCCGGCCGGCCGCCACCAGGCCGCGCCCAGGCCGCGCCGTTCATTGACCGCGAGCAGCACCGATTCGAGCACCGTCATGTCGGCGAACAGGCGGTTGATCTGGAAGGTGCGCGCCACGCCGCGTTTGACGCGCTCGTGCTGCGACAGGCCGGTCACGTCGTGGCCGTCGAGGATCACCTGGCCTGCGGTCGGCTCGAGAAACCCCGTCAGCAGGTTGATCAGGGTGGTCTTGCCCGCGCCATTGGGCCCGATCAGCGCGTGGCGGCTGCCGGCGGCGATGTTGAGCGTCACGTTGTCAGTGGCGACGAAGCCGCCGAACCTCTTCACCAGGCCTTGGGTCTGCAGGGCGTACGTCATGAGGGCTTCCTCATCACCCGCGCCGCGATGCGCCGCAACGCGCCCAGAATGCCGTCGCGCGCGAACAGCACCACCACGACCAGCAGCAGGCCGAGCCAGAACTGCCAGTACTGCGGGTTGATGCCCGAGAGCAGATCGTGCGCGACGACGAAAACGATGGTGCCGAGCAGGCCGCCGTAGAGCGCGCCGCTGCCGCCGAGCACCAGGATCAGCATGATCTCGGCCGAGCGCGGAAAGCTGAACACATCGATCGACACGAACTGCGTCGTCTGTGCCAGCAGCGCGCCGGCCACGCCGGCATAGGCCGCGCCGATGACATAGACCGCGATCAGCCGGCGGTGCACCGGCGTGCCGAGCGCGGGCATGCGCAGCACGTTCTGCTTGATGCCGCGCAGGCCCAGGCCGAAGGGCGAATGCGTGAGGCGGCGCGCGAGCCAGAACAGCACGAACAGCACGGCGAGGGCGTAGAGATACGCCGTGCTGCCAGCCATGTCGAAGCGCCACAGGCCCAGCAGCGGCGTCATCTCGACGCCCTGCAGGCCATCGGTGCCTCCGGTGTAGGCGGTCAGTTTGTTCGCGCCTTCGAACAGCATCAGGCCGACGCCGATGGTCACCATCAGCCGCGTCAGGTCCGAACCGCGCAGCACCAGGAAGCTGGTGAGGTAGCCGGCCAGCGCCGACAGCGCGAGCGCCGCCGCCAGGCCGAGCAGCGGGTCGCCGAAACCATGCTTGGCCAGCAGCCCCGCGGTGTAGGCGCCGATGCCGAAGAAGGCCGCATGGCCGAGCGAGACGATGCCGGCATAGCCCAGGATCAGGTCCAGCGAGAGCGCGAACAGCGCGGTGATCGCGATCTGGCTCAGCAGCAGATGGCTCTGCGGGAAGACGAAGTACGCCACGACGGGCAGCAACCAGAAGACATATTCCGCAGGCTGCCAGCGCGAGGCGCGGCGCAGCGGCGCCAGATCGACCGTCGAATGGTTCTCGCTGCTCATCGCGCCGCCGTCCTGCCGAACAGGCCCTGCGGCCGCACGATCAGTGTGAGCACCATCACCGCGTAGATCACGAAGGCGCCGACCTGGGGCAGGTAGTACTTGCCGACGACATCGGCCACGCCGATCAGCAGCGAGGCGTAGAGCGAGCCCAGGATGTTGCCGCTGCCGCCGACCGCCACGACGATCAGGAAATAGACGATGTACTTGACTGGGAACTCGGGGTCCATGCCCAGGGCCTCGACGCCGAGCGCACCGCCCAGGCCGGCCAGCGCCGAGCCGAGCGCGAAGGCGACGGAAAAGACGCGATCGACATCGATGCCCAGGCCGCGCGCCGCGCGCGCGTTGTCGACCGAGGCGCGCAGCGCGGCGCCGAAGCGCGTTCGCGTCAACATCCACTGCAAGCCCGCCGCAACCGCCAGGCCGACGGCGACCAGGAACAGGCGGTAGACGCCGACATCGATGCCGGGCAGCTTGAACTGCCCGCGCAGAAAGGCCGGCAGCGTCAACGGCTGCTGCTGCGCGCCGAAGAAGAAGTGCGCGATCGAGATCGACATGAAGACCAGGCCGATCGAGAACAGCACCTGGTCCAGGTGCGAGGCGCCGTACAGGCGCCGGTACAGCGTGCGTTCGAGCAACACGCCGGCCGCGGCACAAACCAAGGCCACGACCGGCAGCGTGAGCAGGAAGGGCACGCCCGCGCGGCCGAGCAGCAGCACGCAGACATAGCCGCCGAGCATCGCGAAGGCGCCATGCGCGAGGTTGACGAAATTCATCAGGCCCAGCGTGACCGACAGCCCGACGCTGATCAGGAACAGCAGCATGCCGGAGGCGACGCCGTCGAAGAGGATGGTCATGACGGCATTGCCTGGCGTCGCGCCGGGTTGCTTACTGCTTGCCTGGATCTTTGACGTCGGCGACCGAATCGAACTCGACGTTGTGCAGCACGCCGCCGACCCTCTCGACCTTGCGGATGTACACCGTCTGCACGATGTCGCGGGTGGCCGCATCGATCGTGATCTTGCCGCGCGGGCTGGTCCAGCTCATGCCCTTGGCAGCCTCGATGAACTTCTCGGCATCGGCATTGCCGCCGGTCTTCTTGATCGCCTCGAAAATCAGGTGCATGCCGTCGTAGCCGGCCACCGACATGAAGTTGGGCCGCTCCTTCGGGTAGGCCTTGGCATAGGCCGCGGTGTAGGCCGCGTTCTCGGGCGACTTGTGCGACTGCGCATAGTGGAAGGCGGTGATCGCACCCAGCGCCGGCTCGCCCAGCGCGTCCAGGATGTCCTCGTCGGTCAGGTCACCGGTGGCGATGATCTTGATGCCCTCCGCGGCCAGGCCGCGCTCGGCAAAGCCCTTCATCAACGCGATCGTCTCCGCACCTGGCGGCAGGAACAGGAACAGGGCGTCGGGCTTGCTGTCCTTGATGCGCTGCAGGTAGGGCGCGAAGTCGGGGTTGCGCACCGGCACGCGCACCTCGCCGACGATCTCCCCGCCGGCCGCTGTGAAGGTCTTCTTGAACTGGCCTTCGGCGTCGTGGCCCGGGCCGAAATCGGCGACCAGGGTGTAGACCTTCTTGATCTTGTTCTTCGCCGCCCAGGCTGCGATCGGCGCAGTGTCCTGCGGCAGGGTGTGCGAGACGCGAACGATGTAGGGCGAGCGGGTGGTGATGACCGAGGTGGCGGCGTTCATCACTACCATCGGCTTCTTGGCTTCGGTGGCGATCGGCGCCACCGCCAGCGCGGCGGGCGTCAGACCGAACCCTGCCAGCACATCGACCTTGTCCTTGACCACCAGTTCCTGCGCCAGGCGCTTGCTGACGTCGCCCGCGGTGCCGGGGCTGTCGTCTTTGATGATCAACTCGATCTTGCGCCCGGCCACCGTGTCGCCGTTGGCGGCGAGGTACAACCGGATGCCGCGCTCGATCTGCTTGCCGTAGTCGGCGAAGGGGCCCGACATCGGTAGCACGAGGCCGATCTTCAGCGGGTCGGCGGCCAGGGCCGGGGTGGCGATGGCTACAGCGGCCAGGGCGGCAGCGGCCAGGATGTTTCTGCGTTGCATGAAGGTTTCCGTGGATGTGGATTGGGTTGGCGATCAGCCGCGTTGCTCGCGGAAGAAGCCGAGCTTCTCCTGCGCCACGCGGTCGGAATAGGAAAACAGCACGAGGTCTTCGTCGGCGTGCAGGGTGTAGGCCATCCAGCCGGGCACGACGACGATGTCGTGCGGCGTGAGCGCAAAGCGTTGCTCGCCCGAAGCACCCAATCGCAATTCGCCACGCCCTTCGACGACGACGAAGATCGTACTGTCGGTCGAGCGATAGGGCAGGGTGGCAAAACCCTCGGGCAGCAGGCGGATCATCGTGGCCATCGTCGGCATCGCCCAGCCGCCGTCGGCCGGGTTGACGTAGCGCAGCAGATGGCCCTGGTGCGCATCGGGCGCGCCGGCCCGCATCAGCGCGAGCAGCGCTTCGCGGGTGCGTGCATAGGGGTAGTTAAAGACAGGAGAGTTGAGCGAGGCGTTGCGGTAACCCACCGGCAGCAGGCCCTGGCCGTAGCGCGCCAGCGCATCGCCTTCGGGGCGCGTGATCGCGGCCTCGTCGTCGTGGTGGTCTTCGCGGAAGGTGCTGTTGAAGAAGGCCGTGACGGGGATGTCCAGGCCGTCGAGCCAGACCATCGGGCCATTGGAATCGTTGCCGTGGTGGTGCCAGGTCCAGCTCGGCGTGATGACGAAATCGCCCGGCTGCATGGTGGTCTTCTCGCCGTCGACCGCCGTGTAGGCGCCGCTGCCTTCGACGATGAAGCGCAGCGCGCTCTGGGTGTGGCGGTGCGCCGGGGCGACTTCGCCGGGCATGATGAGTTGCAGGCCGGCGTAGAGCGAGTTGGTGATCTGGGATGTTCCCTTCAGGCCCGGGTTCTCCAGGATCAGCACGCGGCGCTCGGCCTCCTTCGCGCTGATGTGTTCGGCCGATTCGAGCACGTAGGGCCGCACCTCGGCATAGGCCCAGCGGTGCGCCACGCCGACGGGGGTGGGCTCGGCCGGCACCAGCGATTTGAGCCGCGTCCACAGCGGCGCAAGGTGCTGCGGATCGATGCGCTCATAGAAACCTTCGCGGACGGCTTGCGTTGTCATGTCACACGACCTTGACGAGGATCTCACCCAAGCCGTCGATGCCGCCGCGCATCGTCTGGCCCCGCACCACTGCGTTCACGCCCTCGGGCGTGCCGGTGTAGATCAGATCGCCGGGTTGCAGCTCGAACAGCGTGGACAACTGGGCGATCGTTTCGGGCACCGACCAGATCACCAATTCGATGTCGCTGCGCTGGCGGTCCTGGCCATCCACCTGCACCCACAGCGCACCCTGTTTCGGGTGGCCGATCTTCGCGGCCGGATGGATCGGGCCGATCGGCGCCGACTGGTCGAATGCCTTGCCCACTTCCCACGGCCGGCCCTGCTTCTTCATCTGGCTTTGCAGGTCGCGCCGCGTCATGTCCAGGCCCACCGCGTAGCCGAAGACATGCTCGTTGGCGCGCGCCACCGGGATGTCGCGCCCGCCCTTGCCAATGGCGGCCACGAGTTCGATCTCGTGCTGGTAGTCGCTGGTGTGCCCGGGGTAGGGGATTTCGACCGTGCGTCCTGGCGGGCAAACCACGATCGTGTTGTCGGGCTTGCAGAAGAAGAACGGCGGGTCGCGCTCGTCGGCGCCCATCTCGCGGGCGTGTGCGGCGTAGTTGCGGCCGACGCAGTAGATGCGGCGCACCGGGAACAAGGCGTCGCTGCCGACCACCGGCACGGCGACTTGCGCTTCGGGTTCGAATACATAGCTCATGGCAGGTCTCCAGGGATTCGTGATCAGGCGGCCAGACAGTTGTCCACCTGCCAGCCGTACAGCCATTCCATCGCATCGTAAAAGCGCTCGGGCGTGCGGCCCTTCCACAAGTCGTTGCGCACCAGGCGCTCGACGCCCTTGGCGTGGAAGAGGCGCCCCATCTCGCGCGCCGACAGCACCACGCGCGCGGTGCGCGCCACGCGCGAGCGCTGGTACAGCGCATAGGCCTTGTCGAAGTCGTTGTCGTGCATGCGCAGCGCCTCGCCCAGGGTCACGGCGTCTTCCATCGCCATGCAGGCGCCCTGCGCCAGGTACTGCAGGGTCGGGTGCGCGGCGTCGCCGAGCAGGGTCACGCGGCCGAAGTTCCACTGCCCGATCGGCTCGCGGTCGGCGGTGGCCCAGCGCTTCCAGTCCTTCGGCAGGTCGATCAACTGGCGGGCGCGCGGGCTGATGCCGTCGAAGTAGCTTTGCACTTCGGCGCGGCTGCCCTCGCGCACGCTCCACTGTTCCGCGTCGCGGCTGTGGAAGGTGACGACCACGTTGTACTGTTCGCCGCCGCGCAGCGGGTAGTGCACCAGGTGGCAGTTCGGGCCGACCCAGATGCTCGCGGCGTTCCACTGCAGGTCGGCCGGGAAGTCTCGTCTGTCAACCACCGCGCGGTAGACCACATGGCCCGAAACGCGGGCTTCGTCGCCAACGTACTGCTGGCGCACGGCCGACTTCACCCCGTCGGCACCGATCAGCGCCAGGCCGCGGTGTTGGCCACCCTTGGCATCGAAGACCGTGACGCCGCGCTCGTCCTGCTCGATGCGCTGCACCGTGGTCGAGGTGGCGACTTCGATGCGCCCGGTGGCGGTTGCACCTTCGAGCAGCGAGCCGTGCACGTCGGCGCGGTGGATCACGGCATAGGGGTTGCCGAAGCGCTCGCGAAACGCCACGCCGGTGGGGATGCGGCCGACGAGCGACTCGTCGAGCGCGTCGTGCATCACCATCTCGTCGGTGTAGACGGCACGGGCGCGGGCGATCTCGCCGATGCCCAGTGCATCGAAGGCGGCAAAGCCGTTCGGCCCCAACTGGATGCCGGCGCCGATTTCGCCGAGCTGCGGCGCCTGCTCGAGCACCTTGACGGCAAAGCCGCGCCGCACCAGGGCCAGCGCCGCCGCGATGCCGCCGATGCCGCCGCCGGCCACCAGCACCGGTTCTGAGCTCGAAGAAGAAGACGAAGCCACAGGCATTTGAGATTTTTCAACACGGTACGCTGAGAATAAGTGTACGGATAATAAGTGTACTGATGATAAGTGTAGTGATAACATCGCGCAACGCTACTTTGTAAAAACCCTGACTTCCGAATCCGCCGATGAAAGCCGCAGCGCCCAGCCGCATCGACCTGCAGACCCTGCCTGGGCACTACATCCGCCGCCTGCAACAGATTGCGGTGGCGGTTTTTCTGCAGGAGACCGAGGCCCAGGGCGTGACCCCGGTTCAGTACGCCGCGCTGCAAACCGTGCACAACACGCCAGGCATCGACCAGCGCACGCTGGCCGGCGCCATCGGCTTCGACACCTCGACCATTGCCGGCGTGATCGACCGCCTCGAATCGCGTGGCCTGCTTCAGCGCAGCGCCTCGCCCGACGACCGCCGCGTGCGCCGGCTGGCGCTCACCGCCGCGGGCCACACCCTGCTCGCGGCCCTGGTGCCAGCGATGCAACGTGCGCAGCAACGCATGCTGGCCCCCCTGCCCAAGGCCGAACGCAGCGAGTTCATGCGCATGTTGCGCGTGCTGGTCGCGTCGAACAACGAACTCAGCCGCGCGCCGAGCGCGATGGCGCCGGACTGACCCGGCCCTGCGATCAGGCCAGGGCCAACACCACCGGCGCGTGGTCGCTGGGCCGCTCGTTCTTGCGTGGCAGCTTGTCGATGGTGCAGGCCTGTACCAATGGCTTCAGGGCATCGCTGACCAGGATCAGGTCGATGCGCAGGCCCTGGTTCTTGCGAAACGCCAGGTTGCGGTAGTCCCACCACGACCAGCATTTCGGCGGCTGCTCGAACAAACGAAACGCATCCACCAGGCCCAGGCCGATGAGCTTTTTCAGGTGATCGCGTTCTTCGTCGGTGCAATGGATCTGGCCGGCCCAGGCCACCGGGTCGTAGACATCGCGGTCGTCGGGTGCGATGTTGAAGTCGCCCAGCAGCACCAGCTTCGGGTGCCGCGCCAGTTCTTCGCTGAGCCATTCGCGCAGCCCGCGCAGCCACTGCATCTTGTATTCGAACTTGTCGGTGCCGGGCGCCTGGCCGTTCGGGAAGTAGCCGCCGACGATGCGCACACCCTCGACCGTGGCCGTGATCACGCGGGCCAGCGGGTCGGTGAAGCCGGGGATGTTGCGCACGACATCGCTGGCCTCGGTTTTCGACAGCAAGGCCACGCCGTTGTACGTCTTCTGGCCGAACCACTGCGACCGGTAGCCGGCGGCCGCGATCTCGGCCGCCGGGAACTTGTCGTCGGTGAGCTTGGTTTCCTGCAGCACGATGGCATCGGGCTGGTGCAGGGCCAGCCAATCGAGCAGTTGCGGCAGGCGCACGGCGAGTGAATTGACGTTCCAGGTGGCGAGTTTCATGGGCGGCCTCAAATCTGAAGTGCAACACCTTGCCGCAGGTAAGGTGCCACGATGCAAACCAGAACTTCGTACCGACAGCGTGCCAGCATTGCCGCAGAGCAGCACCGGCATGTACTCGGGGATGCCGCTCCGCTGAGCCAGCGCCAGGGCGATGGAGAGTTTGAGAGCGAGTCACGCGCTCCCCTGAGGTATGGGCTCACGAATCCCGCGCATGCGCGAGCGCGTTGCGCGCGCGCTCAACAACCGGCAAGTCAACCATCGTGCCGTCGACGGCCACGGCGCCTTGACCCTGGGCCTGATCCCAGGCAGAACACACGCGGCGCGCCCAGGCAAGTTCTGCCGCTGTCGGGCTGAATGTCTCGTTGGCGGGCCTCACCTGCAGTGGATGTATGCAAAAAGCGCCATGACTGCCGATGCGCCGACCCGCATCGAGCGTCGCGCGCCAAGCGGCCAGATTGCGGAACTCGCCGACGCTGCCAGGGCAGGCGTAGGCCTTCACGCCAGCGGCATGCGCGGCCATCACGACAACCGAGGCGGCGTAGCCCATCGACTCAACGCAGGGCGTGACGCCCAGCGCCGTCGAGAGATCCTCGGGACCGAGCGCGATGCCGTGAAGATGCGTCGATGCGGCCGCGGCGATGCGCGCCGCGTCGACGACGCCTTGCGGCGTTTCGATCAGCGCCAGCACCGGTCTGTCCCAGCCCGCACATTGCTCCGGCGTCTCGAACTTCGGGACCACGAAGCCGTCGAGGCTCCGGTGTTTCGCCAATGCGACGACAGTGGGATGGCGAACGCTGGCGTCGTTCACCCGCACCCAGACGCTGGT
>JANOKY010000106.1:0-9908 GCA_031419635.1 Burkholderiales bacterium
TCAGCCCGACGCGGCTGCAAGCACACACGCTGACGCCGTTCGCCCGCGTATCGGGTCAGGAGATCAGCTATCCACTCTATGGGTCATGATCGAAGCGCGCCGTGAGGGCACACCTTTGCCAGGTTGCATCGATGCCGGTCGAGGGCGAACGTATCGACGTCGTCCACTGTCAGTGCATTGGCGGGCCAGGTTGTTGACAGGACGCGGACCGACGACTTACGGTCGCGGTTGAAACAACAAGGGCACCTCATCATGCTTGAACGTAAGCCAGGTTTCTTGGATCTTCCGCACCAGCTTCAGCGCGAACGAGCTCTCTCGAGGTCGGAAAGCAAAGGCAGCACCGGGCTCGACTGCGACCAGGCTGGGCGCATGGCAGATCGGGTACAGAACGATGTTCCGCCGTTGACAAACACCGAACTGGTACAGCTTCATGTCCGCGTGATCGCGTTGGAGAACCTGGTGATCGCACTCCTGGCAGAGGCGCCTGATCGCCAACTCGAGCTTGCTCGCGAAATGTCAGCCTATATCGCTCCGAGGCAAGGCTTCACCCGCCACCCGCTGACGGTCGACGGGGCCGCCCAGATGATCAGTCTTGTCGAACGAGCCCGCCATTTCCGGGAATTGCCACTCTCATGAGCAAGTCATCAACGACCGGTTTGGAGGGGATGTGGTGGTGAACGCCGGCAGGCCGGTCGTGGCCGATTGCTGCCTCCCACATCGCGAACCCGCGAGGCCGCTAGCTGATGCATTGCAGGCGCTCAGCACTTGCTGACCATGCGCTGCCTCGTGTTCGTTTGCAGGCCGCCGCACTGGACTTCAACTGCGGCCTAGGTCTTGCGCCGCAAGGTCGGCAGCCCGACGCCGACGGAATCGAAGCCGCCATCGACCGCCAGCACCTGGCCGTTGATGTAGCTGGCTGCCGGGCTGCACAGAAAGCCGACCGCCTCGGCAATCTCCTCGGGCGTGCCATAGCGGTTGAGCGGGATGGCGTCGAAATAGTCGGCGATGATCGACGTGCTGTGGACCTGCTTGGCCATCTCGGTCAGCACCGGCCCCGGCGCGATCGCGTTGACGCGGATGCCGGCATTGCCGAGCTCGCAAGCCTGCTGCTTGGTCAGGTGGATCAGCGCGCCCTTGCTGGTGCCGTAGGCCACCCGCAGCGTGCTCGCGCGCAGGCCCGAGATCGAAGCGATGTTGACGACGCTGCCGCCGCCGTTGCGCAACATCACCGGCGCCGCGGCCTGGGTGCACAGGAAGGCGCCGTCGAGGTTGGTGCCGAGCACATGGCGCCATTCCTCGTACGAGGTTTGCAGAATCGGCTTGAACACGGCGACGCCGGCGTTGTTGATCAACGCGTCGATGCGGCCGAAGCGCTCATCGACCGCCTGCATCGCGGCCGCCACCTGGTCGGGTTTGGACACGTCGTGGTTCAGCGCCAAGACACGCTCCGGGTCGGCGAGCCTGGCGTGGGTGCGGGCCAGCGTTTCGCTGTCGATGTCGATCAGCGCAACGCGGTGGTCGCGGGCCAGGAACCACTCGGCGATGGCCAAGCCGATGCCGCGTGCGCCACCGGTAACAACGGCCACCAAGGCCTGCGAAGACGAGGAAGGCATGCGAACTCCATGCGGGTGAACGGGCCGCCATTGTCCTGCCTGGCAGCCGACGCGGCAGACTGCAACACGCGCCGGCCGATGCTTCCTAGAATCGGCGCTTGTTTACCAAGGTGACCCCCATGAACCTCCCCTGCATCGTCGGCTGGGCGCATTCGCGCTTCGGCAAGCTCGACAGCCTCGACCTCGAAGCGATGATCCGCGACGTGGCCTTGCCCGCCATCGCCAGCGCAGGCCTCGAGCCGGGCGACATCGACGGCGTCTTTGTCGGCCACTTCAATGCCGGCTTCGCCCGCCAGGACTTCACGGCCTCGCTCGTCGGCCTGGCGATTCCCGAGTTGCGCCACACACCCGCCGTGCGCATGGAAAACGCCTGCGCCACCGGCTCGGCCGCGATCTGGGCCGCGCTCGATGCGTTGGGCGCCGGCCGCGTGCGCCGCGCGCTGGTCATCGGCCTGGAACACATGAGCTCGCTGCCCAACGCGCAGATCGGCAACATCCTGCTGCGCTGCTCCTATGTGGCACAGGAAGGCGACACGCCGGGCGGCTTTGCCGGCGTATTCGGCCAGATCGCCAGCAGCTATTTCGAGCGCTTCGGCGACCAGAGCGATGCGCTGGCCGCGATCTCGGCCAAGAACCACGCCAACGGCGTGGCCAACCCCTTTGCCCACATGCGCCGCGACCTGGGCTTCGATTTCTGCCGCCAGGCCTCCGAGAAGAACCCCTTCGTCGCCGGCCCGCTGAAGCGCTCGGATTGCTCGCTGGTGTCCGACGGTGCCGCGGCCCTGGTGCTGAGCAACGAGCCCTTGCCCGGCGCCGCCGTGCCAGCGGTGCGCTGGCGCTCGCGCACGCAGGTCAACGACTTCCTGCCGCTGTTGCGCCGCGACCCGACGCGCTTCGAGGGTGCCGCACTGGCCTGGCAGCGCGGCCTGGCCGCCGCCGGCACCACACTCGAGGGCCTGCAATTCGTCGAGACGCACGACTGCTTCACGATCGCCGAACTGCTCGAGTACGAAGCGATGGGACTGGCGCCGCACGGCCAGGGCGCGCGAGTGATCCTGGGTGGCGTCTCGCGCAAGGATGGCAAGTTGCCGATCAATCCTTCCGGCGGCCTGAAGTCGCGCGGCCACCCGATCGGCGCCACCGGCGTGTCGCAGCATGTGATGGCGGCGATGCAGTTGTCAGCGACAGCCGGCGAGATGCAGATCGCCGGTGCCGAGCGCGGCGCGGTCTTCAACATGGGCGGCGCGGCGGTGGCGAACTACCTGAGCGTGCTGGAGGCGGTTTGAACACGGCCCAGGTGATGAACCTGGCGCGGTTGCTCACGCACACCGCGCGGCTGTTTCCCGACCATGTGGCGCTGATCCACGGTGAGAAGCGCTGGACCTGGTGTGAAGTCGATGCGCGTGTCGACGCGATGGTCGATGCGCTGCGGGCACGCGGCCTTAAAAAAGGCGACCGCATCCTCGTGCACTCGCGCAACAACCTGCAGATGTTCGAGAGCTGCTGGGTGGCGTTTCGGCTGGGCTGCGTCTGGGTGCCGACCAACTTTCGCCTGACTCCCCCTGAGGTAGCCTACCTCGGCGCGTCCAGCGGCGCAGTGGCGATGATCGCCGAGAGTGCCTTTGCGGGCCATGTCGATGTGGTGCGCGCTGCCACACCGACGCTGACACAAGTGGTCTGGATCGGCGCGGCCCCCGATGGCCAGGCCGACTACGAAAGCCTGGTGCAGCAACACCAGGGCCAACACCCCGCCGAAGCGACGGTGGCCACCGACGATCCGCTGTGGTTCTTCTACACCTCGGGCACCACCGGCCGGCCCAAGGCCGCCGTGCTGACCCATGGCCAGATGGCCTTCATCGTCACCAACCACCTGGCCGACCTGATCCCCGGCACGACCGAGCGCGATTGCTCGATCGCAGTCGCACCGCTGTCGCACGGCGCGGGCATTCACATGCTGCTCAACGTGGCCCGCGGCGCCGCCACCGTGCTGATGCCGGGCGAGACGCTCGACCCTGAACGCTTCTGGCAACTGGTCGAGCAGCACCGCGTCAGCAACCTGTTCACGGTGCCGACGATCGTCAAGCGGTTGGTCGAGCACGACAGCGTCGACCGCCATGACCATCGTTCGCTGCGCTACCTGATCTATGCCGGCGCACCGATGTACCGCGCTGACCAGAAGCTCGCGCTGCAAAAGCTCGGGCCGGTGCTGGTGCAGTATTTCGGCCTGGGTGAAGTGACGGGCTGCATCACGGTGCTGCCGGCCGACATGCACAGCGCCGATGACGATGACCCGAACGCCCACATCGGCAGTTGCGGCCGGCCGCGCACCGGCATGGAAGTGGCGGTGCTCGACGCGCAGTTGCAAGCCGTGCCGACCGGCAGCGTCGGCGAGATCTGCTGCCGCGGCCCGGCCGTCTTCGCCGGCTACCACGGCGACGCCGAGGCCACGGCCAAGGCACTGCGCGGCGGCTGGTTCCACACCGGTGACCTCGGGCGGCTGGACGAACGTGGCCTGCTCTACATCACCGGGCGCGAGTCCGACATGTACATCTCGGGCGGCTCGAACGTCTACCCGCGCGAAGTCGAAGAGGTGCTGCTCAGCCACCCCGGCGTGGCCGAGGTGGCGGTGCTTGGCGTGCCCGATGCGCAGTGGGGCGAAGCGGGCGTGGCGGTGGTGGTGCTGCGCGAAGGCTCAGCCGCTCTCGACCAGGCCGGCCTGCTGGCCCACCTGCAAGGCCGCTGCGCGCGCTACCGCTGGCCGCGCCAGGTGTTCTTCTGGGACGCGTTGCCGAAGTCGGGCTACGGCAAGATCGTCAAGAAGGACATCCGGCGTTTGCTGTTGGAGCAGGGTTTGATCGAAGAGATCGCATTGGCCTCCTCTCCCGTTGGGAGAGGGTTGGGGTGAGGGCTCGGTGGTCCGCCGGCACTCACCCCGGCCCGCTCCCAACGGGAGAGGGAGGAAGTTCCCCGCCCGCGATGGCCGCGGCAAAGCGTGGCCACAGCGCGGCCGGCAGGTCATGGCCCATGCCCTCGATGATCTCGATCGTTGAGCCTGCGATCTTGGCGTGCAGGTCATGCGCCGCCGCCACCGGCACCAGCGGGTCGGCGGCGCCGTGCACGATGTGGGTGGACGCACGGATGCGCGCGAGCAACGGCGTGCGGTCGCCGTCGACGGCGATGGCCACCATCTGGCGCGCCACGCCGTCGGGCCGCCGGGCGCGGCGCACCGAGGCCGCCAGCCGGGCGCGAAAGACTTCCGGTTCGGGCCGGAAGGCGGGGCTGCCGATCACGGTGAACAAGCGCATCAGGCGCGCCACTTCGGCGTCGATATCGAACGGCCCTTTGGCGGGCCGCTCGAGCAGCGCGGCGCGCACCTTCATGCTCGGCTGCGGCAGGTGGCGCGCGCCCGAGCTGGTCATCATCAGGGTCAGCCGCGACACCCGATCGGGCCGGCTGGCGGCCATGTGCTGGGCGATCATGCCGCCCATCGAGGCGCCGCAGACCTGGGCCCTGTCGATGCCCAAGGCATCGAGCACGCCGAAGGCGTCGCCCGCCATGTCGGCCAGCGAATACGGCGCGTGCACGGGCAGGTGCAGCAGGTAGCGCAGCGTGGCCCAGGCCAGATTGGGCGTGCCGCTGGATTCGAAGCCCTGGCTCAGCCCGGCGTCGCGGTTGTCGATGCGGATGACGCGAAAGCCGCGTGCCACCAACAGTTGCACCAGCTCTTCGGGCCAGGCGATCAACTGCATGGCCAGGCCCATGATCAACAGCAGCGGCTGGCCGGTCGGCGGGCCCTGGTCGTCGACCTCGATGGCCAGGCCGTTGGCGGATATTTGCATCAGGCGCCGCTGGCCGCTTGCAAGGGGGCGTGGCCGGTCGTCTTGTAGAACCAGCGCCTGGCGCCGCGCACATCGAACGGCTGCCAATGCGCCGGGTCTTGCCGCAGGCGGTCGGCAATCGCGTACAGCGCCAGCGGGTTCATGCCCATGCCGATGTGGCTGGCGTGGACTTCGATGTTCTCGGCCTGCGGCGCTTCGTCGTTGATGCTGCATTGCCAGGCCACGATGCCGTCGGTCTTGGAGTAGATCGACGTCGTCGGCACCGTGGGCGTGCCGCGGATTTGCTCGATCAATTCCGGGTCGTGGATATTCTGGCCGCTGACCATTTCATAAAAGCGCCAGGCGTTGGTGGCCCGCGGGTGGCCGGTGAACGGTGTGCCCAGCGTGATCACGCAGCGCGACAGCTCGGGCAGCTCCTTGGCCATCTCGCGTGCGTACAGGCCGCCCAGGCTCCAGCCGATCAGGCTGACCTTCGTGCCATGCCGGTCGGCGGTGCGCCGCACCAGGTGGCGGCAGGTTTCGAGCACGCCGTGGCGCGGGCCGAAGTTGAAGCCCTGCTGCCAGGGGTAGGCGCTGTAGCCCAGCGATTCGAGCAGGCCGCGCAACGGCGCGGTGGTCATGTCGGCAGCGCCCAGGCCGGGGTAGACGATCACCGGGTGGCCATCGCCTGGCGGCAGGCGCTTCAACCACGGCATCGAGGCCAGCAGCGCGGCGTACTCCCAGGGCGCGCGGCCCTCCATCAGCATCAGCCACGGCGCAGGCGCCCTCAGATCGGCATCGTGAAACAACGGTGGCGGGGGCGGTGTGCGGCGCGACTTCATCGGGCCCGATCCTATCGGGGGCGAGCGCGATCGCTTTCGAGCGCTTGCCCTGAGGCGCTGTCGCCTGTGCGACAGGTCACGCGGCGGCCGGGTCGCTCATTGCTTGTTCAGCGCTTGCTCAACGCTTGCGCGCGGTGGCTTTGACCACGCGGGCCATGGCACCGCCCATTGCGCTGCCCGCTGCCGTCACGGCGCCGTCCATCGCGCTCTTCAGCGCCTTGCGCGCGGCGCGCTGCACGGGCTTGCCGAGCAGGTCGCTGGCGCTGTCGAAGGCCGCGCCAGCCGCGCGCTGCAGCGTCTTGCCGGCGTTGCGCGCCGCACCGCGCGCCACCTGGGTGGCGGTGGCGGGGGCTTCGTCTTCGGGCTCGTCGACTGGCAGAGCGCGCACATCGTCGAAGGCCACGCGCAGCGCGTCGGCCAACTCACGCACCTCGGGCATCGCCGCGGCGTCGGCCATCAGGCCGAAATCGAGCGACTGGTCGTAGCTCTGCACCGTGATGTTCAGCGCCACGCCGTGGACGACGATCGAGCACGGGTAGTTGGTCAGCATCTTCGCGCCGGCCATGTACAGCGGCACGGGGGGCCCGGGCACGTTGGAGATGACCACGTTGGCCACCGGCGGCAGCTTGTCGGCGACCTTGGCGCGGCGGTAGAGCGCGATGGCGGCCTCCATCAGCCAAGGCACGCCGATAGAGGGGAAGTCGGTCGGCAGGAGGCTCTTCACGCCCGCCAGCGTGCTCTTCATCGACTTGGTCGCCGCCTTGATGTGCGCCAGCCGGCGCATCGGGTCGGCGACGTTGGTGCCCAGGCTGACCAGGGTCATCGAGGCCTGGTTGTCGGAGCGCGTGTCGCCCTTCTCGCGCAGCGTCACCGGCACCGCGGCGATCATCGATTGGCGCGGCAGCGGGCCGTGCTTGCCGAAGTGCCGGCGCAGCGCCGTGCTGCACAGCATCAGCACCATGTCGTTGAGCGTGGCGCCGTGCAGGCGGCCCAGCGCCTTGAGCTCGTGCAGCGGCAGCGACACCGCAGCGAAGGCGCGCCCTGTCGTCACCGAGGCGTTCAGCCGCGTGCGCGGTGCCAGGCCGAGGCTGCCGGTGCGCTTCTTGCCGCTGACGATTTCGCTGCGCGCAACCACCCGCGTGGCCGCCGACGACAGCGAGCCGACCGCGCCGGGCAATGCGCGGATCAGGTGCGTGATCTGCTGCACCTCGCTGCCGATGGCGCCGGAGATCATCTCCACCAGGCCGAGCTTGAATTGCTTGACGCGGCCCGAGCTGCGCGCGGCCAGCGGCGGCGGCTTGGCGCTCAAGTCCAGGATCGCATTGGCCAGGGCCACGGCGGCCTGGCCATCGACCGCGGCATGGTGCAACTGGGTGTACAGGGCCACGCGCTTGCTGCCGCCCTCGCCCGGCGACAGGCCCTCGATGACATGGAACTTCCACAGCGGCCGGCTGCGGTCGAGCAGCTTGGGGTGCAGCTCGCCGACCAGGGCTTCGAGCTGGGCCATGTCGTTGCCCTTGTGCGGCAGCTTGAGCTCGACGATGTGTTGCTTGAGGTCGGGCACGGCGTCGAGCCAGACCGGGTTGGTCACATTCAACGGCATCTGCCACAGGCGCCGCCGCAGCGCAGGCGCCATTGGCAGCCGCTCGGCCATGTGCTTGCGCAGCGCGTTGACGAAGCGCCCGCGCGTGCCCGCGGGCAGCTCGAACAGGTGCAGCGCGCCGACATGCATTGGCATCTCGGGCGTTTCGAGGTGCAGGAAAGTGGCGTCCAGGCCCGACAGTCGCTTCATGCGCTGCATGCTAGGCGCCGTGCCGCAACCCCGAACCGGGGATCACCCTATGGCAACGCGCCGATCACGCAGGGCCCAGCCCTCGTTGCCAATCAACGCGGCCAGCACCAGCGCGCCACCAGTCAGTGCCTCGGCACTCGGCGCCTCGCCCGCGCCGGCCCAGGCCAGCAGCACGCCGAAGATCACTTCCAGCAGGCCGAGGAGCGAGATCTCCGGTGCCGGCAGCACCTGGGTCAGGCGCACGACGATCAGGCAGGGAATGGCCAGTTGCACCACGCCGAGCAGGGCCAGCCAGGACAGGTCGTGCGCGGTGGCCGAGAACGGCAAGGCCAGCGGCAAGGTGACCGCCGCCGACAGCAGGGCCCCGAGGAATACCGCCGGCAGCATCTTTGGCTCTTCGATGCGCGGGTCGGCCGCATGGCGCTGGTGCAAGTGTTGCAGCAGCGTCCAGTTCGCAGCGGCCGCCAGCGGCACGCCCAGGGCCACCAGTGCGCCGGTCATCGACGCTTGCCCCGACAAGGCTTGACGGCCGAACATCCAGGCGATGCCGATGCCGGCCAGGCCGATCGCGGCCCAGGCGCGCATCGGCAGGCGTTGGCGCAGGAAGAAGCGCGAGAACAGCGCCGTGACCAAGGGCGCAATGGCCATCGTGACCAGCACGGTGGCCACCGTGGTCAGCGTCAGCGCGAGCATGAAGTTGGTGTACATCACGGCCCAGCACAGCGCCGAGAACCACAGCGCGATACCGCCGCGGCGGATGTCGCTCCACAGCGCCGCGCCGCGCATCGCCAGCAGCGCCACCAGCAGCGCCGCAGCGTTGAACGCACTGCGCCAGAACGTGACCTCGAAGCTGCGCGCCGCATCGAGCTGGCGCGTGACGACGCCAGCGGTGCTCCACAGCAGCGTGCACAGGATCATCAGCGCGACCGCGCGGCGGTGTGTCACTGGTTTTCGGAGGGTCGCGCAGCGACCCGGGCGTCATTCAAATCGGAACCCCCGCCTGGCGGGGGCAGGGGGTGCGCCATTGCGCGAGGAACGAGAACGTGCGCGGTGTGAGGCGGCTACGCCGCCTCACGCGAAGCACGTTTTCGGTCGTGCTCCTTCAAGTGCCGTTTGCGCAGGCGGATGCTCTTCGGTGTGATCTCGACCAGCTCGTCGTCTTCGATGAACTCGACCGCGTACTCGAGCGTCAGGTCGATGGCCGGCGTGATCTTGATCGTCTCTTCCTTGCCGCTGACACGGAAATTGGTCAGTTGCTTGGCGCGCACCGCGTTGACCACCAGGTCGTTGTCGCGGTTGTGGATACCGACCAGCATGCCTTCGTAGACCGGATCGCCGGCGCGCACGAACATGCGGCCGCGGTCGTCGAGCTTGCCCAAGGCGTAGGTCACGATCTCGCCGTTGTCCTGGCTGATCAGCACGCCGTTCTTGCGCCCGGCGATGTCGCCCTTGAAGGCCTCGTAGCCGTCGAAGATGTTGCTGATGAGCCCGGTGCCGCGGGTCAGGTTCATGAACTCGTTGGAGAAGCCGATCAGGCCGCGCGCCGGGATGCGGTACTCGAGGCGCACGCGGCCCCTGCCGTCGGACTCCATGTTGACCAGCTCGGCCTTGCGCTCGCCCAGGGCCTGCATCACGGCGCCCTGGTGGCTGTCTTCGACGTCGGCGGTGACCAGCTCGATCGGTTCGTGCTTCTCGCCGTTGACCTCGTGGAAGACGACGCGCGGCTTGCTCACGGCCAGCTCGAAGCCCTCGCGGCGCATCATCTCGAGCAGGATCGTCAGGTGCAGCTCGCCGCGGCCCGAGACTTCGTAGATGCCGTCTTCGTCGGTGTCTTTGTAGCGCA
>JANOKY010000107.1:0-2926 GCA_031419635.1 Burkholderiales bacterium
GTCGCAGCGCAGCACGCCCATCTGCGCGCCGCGCCGCGCGCCGGCCGACTCGACGGTTTCGCAGGAGCGGTCGAACACGCGCATGTAGCTGACCGGGCCGCTGGCGCTGCTTTGCGTGGCGCCGACCCAGGCCCCGCGCGGGCGAATGCGCGAAAAATCGTAGCCGACGCCGCCGCCGCGGCGCATCGTCTCTGCGGCTTCGGCCAGCGCGGTGTAGATGCCGGGGTGGCCGTCGTCGACCTGGGTGATCGAATCACCCACCGGCTGCACGAAGCAGTTGATCAGCGTGGCGGCCAACCCGGTGCCGGCGGCCGACTGGATGCGCCCGGCGGGGATGAAGCCGCGCTCGAGCGCCTGCGCGAAGCGCTCGGCCCACAGGGCGCGCTGCTCGGCGGTTTCGGTTTCAGCCAGGGCCGCGGCCACGCGGCGGTGCACCGCGCCGATGGTCTGCTCGTCGCCCTTGGCGTATTTCTCCAGCAGCACCTCGGTGCTGATGGCCTGGGGCGGCAAGGCGGCAACGGCCGCGGCGGTTTCGGACGGGGACGTGAAGTTCAAGGCATTGTTCCTGTGGGCGGCAAACACGCATCATCCATGCAGTGCGGGCTGCGTGGGTTTGATCCATTTCAAGCTCAGGGCGATCGCCCTGGCGTAGGCGATTGGCCGCGCCAATGGTCAATGCAAGGCACTGACGCGGACTGCTGCAGCGAAGCGATCACCGGGCAGCTCACCTTGCCGCGACGCGTAGCGCAGCGTTCGACCAGCTCGGCCAGGGCGGCCTCGATGCGCTGCAGGTCCGCCATCCGGCGTCGCACGTCGGCCAGCTTGCTGGCCGCGATCGTGCGCGCTTGCGAGCATTGCGTGCCGTCGTCGAGCTGCAGCAGTTGCGCGATCTCGTCCAGCGTGAAGCCGATGCGCTGGGCCGACTTGACGAAACGCAGCCGCGCCACATCGGCAGCCGTGTAGCGGCGGATGCTGCCGTAGGCGCGCTGCGGTTCGGGCAGCAGCGCCTTGCGCTGGTAGAAGCGGATGGTTTCCACATTCACGCCCGCAGCCTGCGCCAGCGCGCCGATGGTGAGGTTATCGAAGGTTTCTGGCATGGCGCTTGACTCCGTACCGAGGTACGGAAATAAGCTTAGCGCATGGCATCGCATCCGGCGCAACCCCTGGCGTCACCCGCCCCGCCCGGCGGACGGCGCAGCTTGCTTGCCGCAGGCGTGGCGGCCGTTCTGGCCTCGACCTGCTGCCTGGGCCCGCTGGTGCTGCTGGCGCTGGGAATCTCCGGCGCCTGGATCGGCAACTTGAGCGCGCTCGAAGCCTACCGCCCGTTCTTCATCGCGCTGGCGGTGGTGGCGCTGTGGCTCGCTTGGCGGCCGATCTGGCGACCCGCCTTGGCCTGTGCGCCAGGCCAGGCCTGCGCAGCGTCGGCGGCAATGCGGGCTTACAAGTTGGCCTATGGGCTTGTCGCCGCGCTGGTCTTGCTCGCGCTGGGTTTTCCGTACCTCGCACCCTTTTTCTACTGACAGGTGAATGCCATGAACAAGCTGCTGGCTCTGACGCTGTTTGCGCTGTTGTTTACGCTGTTGACGGGGCCGGCCTGGGCCGCCAGCAAAACCGTCACCTTGGCGCTGCCGACAATGGATTGCCCGGTGTGCCCGATCACCGTCAAGAAGGCCCTGGCCCGCGTGGCGGGCGTCAGCAAGGCCGAGGTGAATTTCGACAAGCGGCAGGCGGTGGTCAGCTTTGACGATGCGCAGGCCAGTGCCGAGACCCTGATGCGCGCCACCCGCGACGCGGGCTACCCGTCGACGCTGGCCGCGACCGCGAAATGAGCGCAATTCTTCTGGACTCGACGCTGACCTGTCCGCAATGCGGCCACGGCAAGTTGGAGCGCATGCCGACCGATGCCTGCCAGTGGTTCTATGAATGCGAGCACTGCCACACCGTGCTCAAACCGAAGGCCGGCGACTGCTGTGTCTTCTGCTCGTATGCCACGGTGCCGTGCCCGCCCGTCCAGCAGCAGGGCGCGTCAGGCCGCTGCTGCGCTTGATTCTCGGCGCTAACCCGGCCGGCCATCGGCGCGTGGCCGGCCGAGCCAGCGGCCGTAGCGAAGCGCCCAGCCGACCATGGCCAGCGCCCACGAGGCCACCGCGGCCAGCAGCAGCGGCGCGGCGAGCGCCGGCCACAGTGCGCTGGCCAGGCGCAGCAGCACGGCGACCTGCAATGCCCAGAACAGCGCCCAGGCGATGTCGTCGGCCGCCAGCGGCCGGCCGCTGTGGCCGGCGGTGACGCGGGTGGCCATGGCCAGCAGGGTGCTGCCCAGGTAGCCCATCGTCAGCGCATGCAGCGGTGCCAGGCCGAGCGATTGTTCGGGCCCGCGCCAAGCCATCAAGGCGTGTGATGCCGCGCTGAGCGCGAACGTGAGGCCCAACCACAGGAAGCCGGTGTGCAGCATCGCCAGCAGGCGGATCTTCAGGCTCTGCAACAGGCCCCAGCGCAACGCCAGCCACAGCAGCAGCAGCGCCGCGGGCAACTCGATGCCGACTTGTGCCCAGCGCGCCGCGGCCGGCAGCGGCCACCACCACAGCTCGGCCAGGGCAAAGGGCAACTCGGCCACTACCGCCGCGAGCATCACCCACAGCAGCGCGTTCGGCCGCCAGGCGCGCTGCAACGGCAAAGCGCTGGCGGTGAAGAAGGGCAGCATGCGGTGGCCGACGGTGACGAACAGCGGCGCCAGAAAACCCCACAGCGCCAGCCGCGTGGCGGCGCGCAAGAGGGTGTCGTCACCCAGCGCCAGTGCGGCCACCGCGGCCCACAGCGCCAGCGCGCCGAGTACGGATGTCGCTGCCAGCAAGCGCGGGTGCAATTGGTCGGGCACCACGCTCGAGCGCAGCAAGCCGAAGAAGCGGCGCGCGATGGTGCTCCAGCC
>JANOKY010000108.1:0-4531 GCA_031419635.1 Burkholderiales bacterium
CAACTTTTTGCCGTCCATGCGCAGGACACTGCGCTTCGCGTACTCGTGTCGGAAGCCGCCCGTCCTGATTTACCTGCACTGACGCCGCGTGAGCTTGAGGTCTTGCGCTGGACAATGGACGGCAAAGTGACCAACGAGATCAGTGCTCTGCTGGGCATAGGCGACCGCACGACTGTTTTTCACTTGCAGAACGCGATGCTCAAGCTGAACTGCAATTCGAAGCATGTGGCTGTGGTGAAAGCGCTGCGATTGGGCCTGATTCAATGATCACCCTGTAAAGGTTGACAGTTACGCGCGCGCCCTCCGGGTGCTGGAATCGGTTTTCGATTCCGCAACCCGTGCAATCAAGGAGCGCGCATGAAGCAAGTCCAGAAAACCATCGGCCGTTGGGTTCAGCGTCTCGCCGGCAAGGGCCGCGCTGGCACGCAGACACAACGCGTGCAGCAACCTGCAGAACTGGACGCCAAGTTATTGCGTCAGGTCGGTGGCGGCGATGGCGCCTCGTTGCCCAACAAAGGTTGGTAAGCATCTTCCGCCGCGAGGCCCTGCAATCGCAGCAGGCTTCGTGGATCGGTGAGATCCAGCTCGTCCGCCCGCTGTCGCTGGCGCTGCTGACCGGCGGCGTGGTGCTGTCGGTGCTGGCCGTCGGCGCCTTCCTGGCGCTGGGCGAGTACACGCGCAAGGTGCACGTGAGCGGGGTGCTGGTGCCCGACCGCGGCGTGATCCGCCTCGTGCCACCACAGGATGCCGTGGTGCTGGAGCGGCGCGTTGCCGAGGGCGCCAGCGTGCGCGCGGGCGATGTGCTGTTCGTGTTGTCGCTCGACCTTACAGCGGCCGGCGGCGACACCCAGGCGACCGTTCAGCGCACGCTGGCCGAGCGGCAAAAGAGCCTGGCCGCCGCCGCCGTGCAACAGCACGCGCTGCTGGCCAGCCAGCCCGCGGCGCTGGATCGGCGGCGGGCCGATCTGCTGCGTGATCGCGGCGCACTCGAAGCCGAAGCGGCTTTGCTAACCCTGCGGATTGGACTGGCCCAGCAGGCGCAGGCGCGGCTGGAGTCGCTGCGCGGCGACAACTTCGTTTCCGCGGCCCAGGTCCAGGCCAAGACCGAGGAATTGCTCGGCCTACAGGCGCAGCGCCAGGCGCAGGAGCGCCAGCGCAGCGCGCACGAGCGCGACATTGCCGCGGTCGAGGCCCAGCGCCGCGAACTGCCCTTGCAGGCAGGGGCGCGGCTGGGCGAGATCGAGCGCGAGCGCGCCGAGCTGGCGCAAAAGAGCGCGGAGAGCGAAGCCCGCCGCAGCCTGGTGGTGCGGGCGCCGCAAGACGGCGTGGTCAGCGCGGTGCTGGCCTCACCGGGTGAAACGGTGACGGCGGCGACGGCACTGGCCAGCCTGGTGCCGGCCGGTTCGGCCTTGCAGGCGCACCTGTATGCGCCGTCGAGCGCGGTCGGCTTCCTGCGCGCCCAGCAGCCGGTGCTGTTGCGCTACCACGCCTTCGCGTACCAGAAGTTCGGCCACCAGCAGGGGCATATCGAGCAGGTCTCGCTGGCGCCGCTGCAAGCCGCCGAGCTGGCGGGCCAGCCTTGGGCCGGCGCTTCGCGTGAACCGATGTACCGCATCACCGTGGTCCTGGATCGCCAGCAAGTGCCCGCTTACGGCGCGATGCAACCGCTGGCGCCGGGTATGCAGCTCGACGCCGACGTGCCGATCGAGCGGCGCAAGCTCTACGAATGGCTGTTCGAGCCGGTGCTCGGGATGGCTGGGCGGGTCTAGTTTATGAATGCGCTGAACCTCTCGCTGGCCGGATGGTTCGGCGCGCATCGGGTGCCGGTGGTACTGCAAACCGAAGCCGCGGAGTGTGCGCTCGCCTGCCTGGCAATGGTTGCCGCGGCACATGGCCACCGCTCCGATCTGCCGACGCTGCGGCAGCGCTTCTCGCTGTCGCTGAAGGGCGCGACGATGGCCGACCTGGTGCGCATCGCCGGCGACCTCAAGCTCAACCCGCGCGCCCTGCGCGCCGAGCCTGAGCAACTGTCGCAACTGGCGCTGCCCTGCGTGCTGCACTGGGACTTGAACCATTTCATTGTGCTGACCGCAGTGCGCGGTAACCTGGCCACGCTGCACGATCCGGCCCGCGGCGTGCGGCGGATGAAGCTGGACGAGTTGTCGCGGCACTTCACCGGCATCGCGCTCGAGCTGACACCGGCGGCCGATTTCACACCGAAGGTCGAGCGTCAGACTGTCACTCTCAAGCAGTTGCTCGGCCCAGTGCGCGGCTTGAAGCGTTCGCTGCTGCAGATCTTCGTGCTGGCGGCCGGCCTGGAAGCCTTCGTGCTGCTGAGCCCGTTCTTCCTGCAATGGGTGGTCGATGGCGTGCTGGTCAGCGCCGACCGCGACCTGTTGGTGACCCTGGGCCTGGGCTTCGGCCTGCTGGTGCTGCTGCAAGTCGGCACCGCGGCGATCCGCTCGTGGGCGGTTCTGCACCTGTCGGCCACGCTGAATCTGCAATGGCTGGGCAATGTGTTCTCGCACCTGATGCGCCTGCCGGTGGCCTGGTTCGAGAAGCGCCACACGGGCGACATCTGGTCGCGCTTTGCCGCCGTGCAGCAGATCCAGAAGACGCTGACGACGCATTTCATCGAGGCCCTGCTCGATGGCCTGCTGGTAGTGGCCACGCTGGCGATGCTGTTGTTCTACAGCGCCGCGTTGACGGCGATCGTGCTCGGCGCGGTGGCCGCCTACGCGGCCTTGCGCTGGGCTTTTTTCAGGCCGCTGCGCGAGGCCACTGAAGAGGCGCTGGTGCACGAGGCGCGCCAGTCGAGCCATTTCCTCGAATCGCTGCGCGGGGTGCAGTCGATCAAGCTGTTCAACCGCCAGGCCGACCGCCAGGCGCGCTTCATGAACCGGGTGGTCGACACCATGAATGCCGACATCGCCACGCGCAAGCTGGAGCTGCTGTTCTCGGTGTTGCACCGGCTGCTGTTCGGCGTCGAGCGCGTGGCCGTGGTCTGGCTTGGTGCGCTGCTGGTGATGGAGCAGCAGTTCTCGGTCGGCATGCTGTTCGCATTCGTCGCCTTCAAGGAGCAGTTCACCCAGCGCGTCAGTGCGCTGATCGACAAGAGCGTTGAGTTGCGCATGCTGCGCTTGCAGGGCGAACGGTTGGCCGACATCGTGTTGGCGGTGCCGGAGGATGTGGGCCTGCCGCAGTTGGGCGGCGCGTACAGGGCAGCGGCCGAGCCGCCGCCGCGCATCGAGGTGCGCAACGTGAGTTTTCGCTATGCCGACGGTGAGCCCGAGGTGCTGCGCGGCCTGAACTTCGCCATCGAGCCGGGCGAATCGGTGGCCATCGTCGGGCCTTCGGGCTGCGGCAAGACCACGCTGTTGAAGCTGATGCTCGGCATCCACGCGCCCGCCAGCGGCGAGCTGCGCGTCGGCGGCGTGCCGCTGGCGCAACTCGGCCTGGCGCGCTGGCGCGACCTGGTTGGCACGGTGATGCAGGACGATGCGCTGCTGGCCGGCTCGGTGGCCGACAACATCTGCTTCTTCGACGATGCACCCGAGATCGGCTGGATCATCGAGTGCGCGCGCATGGCCTCGGTGCACGACGAAGTCGAGGCCATGCCGATGGGCTACCACACCCTCATCGGCGACATGGGCGGCAGCCTCTCGGGCGGGCAGAAGCAGCGGCTGTTGCTGGCCCGGGCGCTGTACAAGCGCCCGCGCATCCTGCTGCTCGACGAGGCTACCAGCGCACTCGATGTCGACCGCGAGCGCCTGGTCAACCAGCAGGTGCGCCAGTTGCAACTCACGCGCGTGATCGTCGCCCACCGGCCCGAGACAATTGCCAGCGCGTCGCGCGTGATCGTGCTCGGTGATGGCCGCGTGGCGCAAGACTTGCGGTCGGTGCCGACGACTGGGCGCGTCTCCTGAGACGGTGCCCGGTTGACCGCTTAAAATTGAGGCACTGACTTTCCGGCCCGAGCGCGCACGCGCCGGCCGCTCACCCCGTGCTTCATCCTCAACATTTCGATGTCATCGTCGTCGGTGGCGGCCATGCCGGTACCGAAGCCGCGCTGGCCGCCGCGCGCATGGGCTGCGCTACGCTGCTGCTGACGCACAACATCGAGACGCTGGGGCAGATGAGCTGCAACCCATCGATCGGCGGCATCGGCAAGGGCCACCTGGTCAAAGAAGTCGATGCCCTGGGCGGCGCGATGGCCTTGGCCACCGACGAAGCCGGCATCCAGTTCCGCATCCTCAATTCGAGCAAGGGCCCGGCCGTTCGCGCCACCCGCGCGCAGGCCGACCGGGTGCTGTACAAGGCCGCGATCCGGCATCGGCTGGAAAACCAGCCGAATCTGTGGCTGTTCCAGCAGGCCGTCGACGACCTGATGCTGGAGGGCGATCGGGTCGTCGGCGCGATCACGCAAGTTGGTGTTCGCTTTCGTGCAAAGTCAGTGATTCTGACGGCTGGTACTTTTCTGGATGGCCGCATCCATGTCGGCTTGCAGCACTACAGCGCGGGTCGGGCGGGC
>JANOKY010000109.1:0-2054 GCA_031419635.1 Burkholderiales bacterium
AACTGGCCGCGCGAGTCCACCACATAGGCCAGTCCCCGTTCGCCAAACCGGATACGGCTGATCTCGTCCCAAATGAACTTCAAATTCACCTCGACCACGGTGATATTGGTTTCGGTGCCCAGTCCGGCGAGCGCCATCGTCATGTACGGCTCGGTTTCCATGCGAAAGTAAACCGGACTGAAATACGTCTTCCCCGCGCGCGCGACGGTAAATGCAGGGGACGATGAAAAATCCGCACCGCTGTCCATCGTGTCCAGTTCGAGACGCGACACGCGCAGCCTTTCACGCCCGGCCGTGTCGAGCATGCTGGCGTCGGTGATGGCAGGCACCTGGCGCAGGAGCTTGAGGTATTCGATGCGCCTTTGCTCCAGGCTGGCGGCGCCGACCTGAGGCAGCCGCACCCAACCCACCTGACGCTCGATCTCCTGCACGTAGGTCTGCACGCGCGTGGCCGCAGCGAGCGCCTTTTCGCGCTGCACGTCAAGCAGTGCCAGCTTGCTTTCCTGGTAGGAGAAAACCATGCCGACCAGCGCATTCGCCATCAGCACCGCGCAAACGAGTGCGACAAAGTAAACGACGTACTTGCGGAACAGCGAGCCGTTCATGGCACTCTCCGCTCGAACGCTTCGCGAGTTGTCTGGCTCATTCGATGACCCGATCGGCACGCACCAGGATCGCCGGGGGGACGCTCAACCCGATCGCTTTGGCGGTCTTCAGGTTGAGTACCATCTGCAGCCGGGTGGGCCGCTCGATCGGCAGATCGCCAGCTTTCGCGCCACGCAGGATGCGATCGACGTAGTCGGCCGCGCGTCGATAGTTGTCGGCGTTGCTGACCGCATAACTGAACAGCCCATCCGCTTCCGCATATTCCGAGAAACCCAAGGTGGACGGCAGGCGCTGCTTCAGCGCCAGGGCGGCGATAAGTTTTCGCTGGGCATAGAACAAGCCACTGTTGACGGCCAGCAGGGCCTGGGCGGCTTGATCGGCCATGCGCCGAAACGCAGACTCGATCTCTGCGGCCGTGCTTGCCTCAAAGGACATTAACTCGACGCCAAGCGTGGGCCCCGCCTCGGCGAGGCGCCGCCGCAGTGCTGCGGCGGAGGGTGTGTTGCCATCAGCCAGAAACGCAATGCGCCTGGCGTTCGGTGCGATCTCGGTCAGCAGTTGCAGTTTCTTGACGTCGAGTTCCGAACCCAAGCCAACCACGCCAGTGACGTTGCCGCCGGGGTGCGCCAGGCTCGCGGCCAGACCCACCTCGACCAGGGCATCGCCGTTCATGAGCACCAGGGGTAGCGTGGTCGTCGCCTTGTGCAGTCCCACCGCGAATCGCGTCAGTGAAACAGCAATCACGTCAGTGTCCGGCGAGACCAGCGTGAGCATTTCGGTGTCGACCGAAGCGTCGACGCGATCGGTCCAGACGTTGCGCAACGTGATGTTGCGGCCATCGACGTAACCCTTCGCCCGCAGGCCGTCGACGAAAGCGTCATGCAGCCCCGGCGCCAGCTTGGACGACGGGCCAACAAAGCCAATCCGTGGCAAACGACCCTTGACCTGCGCCAGCACCTTGCCCGTCGCAAGCGCGGCACCGGTGATCAGCACCTGGCGGCGAACAAGCGCGAACCCTCCATTGCCGCTCGTGACACTCGTCGTCCGCGTTGCCATGTCAGTGGTCCTTCCGCGCGACGGTGGTGTTCAGCGCGTCCACCAACGCACCGACGCGGATCGGCTTGGTGACGTAGTCATCCATGCCCGCAGCCAGGCAGAGCTCGCGGTCGCCGGCCATCGCGTTGGCGGTCATCGCCACGATGCGCGGGCGATCTGTCGGCTTCCACTTTGCCGTGATATGGCGCGACGCCTCCAGGCCGTCCATCTCGGGCATCTGCACATCCATCAGCACCACGTCATAGGTCTGTCTCTCGACGCTTTCGATGGCCTCGATGCCGTTGCTGGCCAGATCAGCGCGGTAGCCCATTTGCTGCAACAGGCGCAGCGCGAGCTTCTGGTTCACCACGTTGTCTTCGGCCAGCAGGATGCGCAGCGGATGCCGCCTGGCC
>JANOKY010000110.1:0-3135 GCA_031419635.1 Burkholderiales bacterium
GCTGCAGGCGCTCGAGGAGGTAGTCCAGCGGCGGCTCCGCAGCGCCGCGCAATTCGTGCATCAAGGCCCAGCGGTCGTTGCCGAGCAACAGCACTTCCTTGCAGCCCGACTCGCGCAGGCGGTACGAGTCCTTGCCCGGCCGGTCGATGTCGATGTTCTTGTGGCTGTGCTTGATCAGCGACACGACCAGGCCGCGCGAGCAGAGCTCGGGCAACAGCCGTTCGAGCAGGGTGGTCTTGCCCATGCCCGAGTGCCCGATGACGCCGAAGACTTTCATGGCCGGCGATCGCGATCGGGTTGCCCAGGCTGGTTGCCGACGTTGTAGCTGGCTGCGGGACTGCGCATCGGCAGGCGTTTGACTTCCTTCAGAGTCGTCGCGTCATGGAAGATCAAGGCGCCCTCCGGTCCCCCAACACTGGTCAGCGCATGGCGCCCGTCCTGGGTGAACTCGACGTGCGAGAGCGAGTGGCCGCTCTGCCTGAGCTGCGCCACGGGTTCCAAGGTTTGTTTGTCGATCACGGTCAGGGTGGCGTCGGTGTCGGCGCCCATCATCGCATCGGCCCAGGCGCAGCGGCTGCCGCCGTGGCTGCGCACGAAAGAGCCCGGCCCGGGCGTGGCGATGGTCTTTACGGGCTGCCAGGTCCGCAGGTCGATGAAATCGATCACCGCGCGCTCGCGGTTGGGCAGGGCCAGCAGCCGCGTGCCGTTCCAGTCGAAGGCGGTGCCCGAGCCTGGCTGCGGCGCACCAGCCAAGGGCAGGCTGGCGATGCGCCAGAACACGTCGAGGTTGACCCGTTGCGTGCTCGGGCTTCCACCGTCCTTCGCGCGAGCGTGTCTGGCCGTCGCGTGAGGCGGTCGCCCAGGTCTTGACCAGATTGAGCCCGGCGTCGAACAGCAGCAGCGTGGGCGGCTGCGCGTGCGCGGCCATCAGCCACTGGCCGTCACGGCTGATGGCGAGGTGGTGCAACTCCAATCCGGCGCGCACCTCGGCCACCAGGCGCAGGTTCCACAAGTCGTACCGGCTGATCCAGTCGTCGGGCGAGGCAAAGTAGGCGAAGCGGCCCTCGGGCGAAAAACGCGGCGCACCGAGCAACGCCTCGCGGCTGCGAAAGCGGTACAGGGTCTCGAAGCGTTCGCCATCGAACAGCGAGATGTGGGCGTCGCCGGCCTCGGTCCAGCGCGGCGTTGCAGCGGCCACCGTGTCGGGCGTGGCTGGCTGGTCCAGGGCGGCAAGCGCGCACAGCCCCAGCAGTACGCCGGCCGTCAGCGCCCGCCGCAGCCGGCGTGTCGCCCGGTCACCCAAACGCACGAACGCGCGACCGCAATCCGGCATCCAGTGCTGCGGCTAGGGCTTCTTCGATGCCGGCACCTGCCGGTCACCCTGGAAAGCATTGCCGACCAGCGGTTTGGCGTCCGATTGCGCCACATGGCACATCACGCAGGCGTAGCGCGCGCTCGAGGCCATACCGCTCTTCGGGTCGCCGCCTGCGAAGTGCTTGTCGCCGATCGGTGGCGACTCCTTCTTCTTGTAGTTGGCCGGGCCGTGGCATTCGAGGCATTGGTTGTCGGTCAGCGTCACTTCGTCGAAGTTCTCAACCGCATGCGGGATCAGTGGCGGCTGCGTCGAGTAGGTGCGCGTGTAGCCGGCCTGCGCGCCCGGCTTCTTGCCGACCCAGGCGGGCTCGGCGAAGACCGGGTCCGCCGCGGCGGCGTCAATGCCGCGCAAGGATTGCGGCGGCGCCGCGAGTTGCGTGGCGCAGGCGCCGACGAAGGCGCTGGCGATGGCGGCGAGCACGAGTTTGGTTTTGCGGCTCATGGAGCCTCCTGATGAGGAGTCAGTGGAATGACTTTGGACAGCGGGTCGTAAAAGCGCGTGCCGAAGGCGAAGACGTTCTTCGAACAGACGTCGAGGCAGCGGGCACAGTTGGTGCATTCCGCGCCGAGGATGACTGGGCTGCGGCCTTCGCGTTCGCCCTTCAGCGCGGGCTTGATCACGGTCGGCTCGGGGCACACGGCATAGCAGTCGGCGCAGTCATTGCACTGCGCGCGGCGCACGGCCACGACGCGCAGCACGGCCACGCGGCCGAGCAGGCCGTAGAAGGCACCGACAGGGCACAGGTGGCCGCACCAGCCGCGTTCGGCGACGAGCAGGTCGAACAGGAACACCGCCGCCACGACGGCCCACGCGGCGCCCATGCCGAAGATCAGCCCGCGGTGCACGATCGACACCGGGTTGACCAGTTCCCAGGCGATCGTGCCGGTCAGCGCAGCCAGGCCCAGCGTCATCGCCAGCAACCAGTGCCGGGGGCTCGGCGACAGGCGCGCGCCGCGCGTCAGGCCCAGGCCCAGGCGCAGTCGCAGCCAGGCCGCTGCATCGGTGACCGGATTCAGCGGGCAGACCCACGAGCAATAGACGCGGCCACCGACGAGGGCGTAGAACGCCAGCACGATCGCCGCGCCGATCAACACTTTGATTTGCGGCGCGTGCTGCGCGGCCAGCGACTGCAGCAGCACGTAGGGATCCTGCAGCGGCAGGAACCCGAGCGTATAGCTGAAATTGAGGTTGCCCTTGACGAGCCACCAGCCGGCCACGGGCCCGGCAAGGAACAGCGCGAGGATGCCGAGCTGCACCGCGCGCCGCGCGAGCAGCCAGCGGTGAGCGGCAAGCCAGCCGTGGGCTTGCACAGCATCGGCGCCGGGACGCTTGTTCATCGCGGCACCTCCACCAGCGACTGGCCGGCCTTGGCCTTCTCTTCCCAGCCCATCCTGTAATGGCTGCCGCCCGCGCCCTTGGCCAGGTGGAGCGGCAAGACGCGGATCGCGGCGCTGTCGAGCACGCAGGCGTACTCGCATTTGCCGCAACCGGTGCAATGCTCGGAGTGCACGGTCGGGATGAACAGCGCGTGCTGCTGCGTGCGCTGGTTGCGCTGCGGCTCGAGCGTGATGGCTTTGTCCAGGCGCGGGCAGACGCGGTAGCAGACATCGCAGCGCAGGCCCTGGTAGTTGAGGCAGGTCTCGTGATCGACCAGCACCGCCAGGCCCATGCGCGCCTTGTCGATATCGGTCAGCTTCGGATCGAGCGCACCGCTCGGGCAGGCTTTGACGCAGGGGATGTCTTCACACATCTCGCAGGGC
>JANOKY010000111.1:0-7006 GCA_031419635.1 Burkholderiales bacterium
CTCGAGACCACGAAGAACTTCCGCGCCAGCGACATCGCCCGCGACTGGTTCGGCGACACCTTCGTCGACCATTTCGCCGCGACGCGCGATTGGGAGCACCGGCAATGGCAGGATGCGGTGACCGATTGGGAATTGAAGCGCTACTTCGAGATCATTTGATTCGGCAACCAACCGTGCACACCGCCGACTTCGCATGGCCCCCTCTCCCTCTGGGAGAGGGTTGGGGTAAGGACCAGCAGTGGTCACCTCGCCACCGTTGTGCAATGTCTACCAAAAACGCCCTCACCCTGACCCTCTCCCAAAGGGAGAGGGGAAATTCCCCATCATGACCATCACGCGATTTTCCTTTCCCACCGCGATTGCTTTCGGTGCCGGCGCACGCAAGCTCGTTGCCGAGCATCTGCACGAGCAGGGCTTCCAGCGCCCGCTGATCGTCACCGACCGCGCGCTGGCGGCGCTGCCGGTGATGGCCGAGTTCGAAACCCATCTCGCGGACCTGAACGTCGCCGTCTTCGATGGCGTGATCGGCAACCCCACCTGCGCCCAGGTGATGGCCGGCGCGGCAGCGTTCAAGGCGCACAACGCCGACTGCGTAATCGGCTTCGGCGGCGGCGCCGCGCTCGACGTCGCCAAGGTCGTCGGCCTGATGGCGGTGCACGACGGCGACATCCTCGACTACGTGTGGGACCAGCCGAAGGTGCGACCGATCACAAATTCGCTGCCGTACTTCGTCGCCCTGCCGACGACGGCCGGCACCGGCAGCGAAGTCGGCCGCTCGGCCGTGGTGTCGGAGAACGACACGCACCACAAGCGCACCGTGTTCAGCGCGAAGATCCTCGCGCGCATGGTCTTCGCCGACCCCGAGCTGACGCTGGCGCTGCCGGCCACGATCACCGCAGCCACTGGCATGGACGCACTGACGCACAACATCGAAAGCTACCTCTCGCCGGCCTACCACCCGCTGTGCGACGGCATCGCGCTCGAGGGCCTGCGCATCGGTGCTCGCGCGCTCGCCACCGCGGTGCGCGAACCGGGCAATCTGCAAGCGCGCAGCGACATGCTGATGAGTTCGATGATGGGCGCGATCGCCTTCCAGAAAGACCTGGGTTCGGTTCATGCCTGCGCCCATGCGCTGGGCGCCGTGTGCGACCTGCACCACGGCCTGGCCAATGCGCTGATGATCGACACCGTGCTGGCCTGGAACTTTGAGGCCGTGCCGGTGAAGTTCGACGAACTCGCGCATGCCGCAGGCATCGTCGGCGGCGGCGCGGCTTTCGTGCCGTGGCTGCGCGAGCTGAAGACTTCGATCGGCATCACCGGCGGCCTGGCCGTGCGCGGCGTCACCCGCGAGCACCTGCCGCTGCTCGTGCCCCTGGCCGACAAGGATTTCACCAGCCAGACCAACCCGCGCCCGGCCAGCGCGGCCGACTACGAGCGCCTGTTCCTGGAGGCGATGTGAACACCGCCGACGACAAGCCGCTGCTGATCGGCATCTCGCCGCGCATCCACTACCCCGATTCGCCGGCCGCGGCGCTCGGCGGCGTCTTCACCAAGACCCTGCACTTCCTCGAGCAATCGGTCGCGCATTGGGTGCTGTCCGGCGACGCCATCGCAGTGATGGTGCCGGCCGTCACACGCGACAGCATCGTCACGCGCAGCGACCTGCACCTGGGCGACTACGCCGCCGCGCTCGACGGCCTGGTGCTGCAGGGCGGCGCCGACGTGGCGCCCGAAACCTATGGCGAAACGGCGCTGCACCCCGATTGGCGCGGCGACCGCGTGCGCGATCTGCACGAACTCGAGTTGGTCGATGCCTTCGTCGCCGCCGGCAAGCCGGTTTTCGGCATCTGCCGCGGCCTGCAGATGCTCAATGTGCGCTTCGGCGGCACGCTGCTGCAAGACATCGCTACACAGCAACCCGCGTCGCGCACGCACCGGGAGCCGGGCCGCTACGAGCAGCATTTCCACGAGATCGAATTGGTGCCGGGCACGCGCCTGGCCGAGCTCTACCCGGGTGTCACGCGCGCCACCGCCAACAGCATCCACCACCAGGGCATCAAGGATCTGGCGCCGGATTTCGTCGTCGAGGCGCGTTGCCCCGAGGACGGCATGATCGAAGCGGTGCGGCGGCGCGGCCCGAGCTACGTGGCCGCCGTGCAATGGCACCCCGAGTTCCACGACCGGGCCGAGCCGGGCCAGTTCGACGACGCGCCGATGCTGCAGGACTTTTTGGCTGCGGCGCGCGCCGCGCGCAAACCATGACGCCGATGCTCGCGATTCACAACCCCGCCACTGGCGCGAAGATCACCGACATCGCGGCCGATGATGCGGCTGCAGTGGCGGTAAAGGCCGCCGCCGCCCGTGCCGCGCAGCCGCGCTGGGCCGCCACGCCACTGGCCGAGCGCCTGGCCTGCGTGCAGCGCTTTCGCGCGCTCTTGCTGGCCGAGATCGAGACGCTGGCGACGACGCTGACGCAGGAGGTCGGCAAGCCGATCGCCCAATCGCGCAACGAGTTGAATGGCCTGCTGCCGCGCATCGACTTCTTCGTCGAGCACGCCGAGGCAGCGATCCGCGACGAGCATGTCTTCGACGGCGGCGGCATGCGCGAGCAGATCACACACATCCCGCTCGGCGTGGTGGCCAACATCTCGGCCTGGAACTACCCCTGGTTCGTCGGCTGCAACGTCATCGTGCCGGCGCTGCTGACGGGCAATGCCGTCCTGTACAAGCCCTCGGAATTCGCTGCGCTGACGGGGCTGCACATCACGCGCCTGCTGCATGCCGCCGGCGTGCCGGCCGACGTGATGCAGGCCATCGTCGGCGCCGGCGATGTGGGAGCCGCGCTGCTGGTGCAGCGCATCGACGGCTTGTTTTTCACCGGCAGCCACGCCACCGGCGTGCGCATCGCGCAGACCCTGGCGCCGCTTCTGGTGAAGCTGCAGCTCGAACTCGGTGGCAAGGATCCCACTTATGTGCGCGCCGACGCCAACGTGAAGGTCGCCGCCGAAAGCCTGGCCGACGGTGCGATGTACAACACCGGCCAGAGCTGCTGCTCTGTTGAGCGCATCTATGTACACGAGAGCGTGCACGACGCCTTCGTCGCGCATTTCTTGGCCACAGTGGCCAGCTTCAAGCTCGGCGACCCGATGGATGCCGCCACCTACATCGGCGCCATCACGCGCGCGCCGCAGTTGAGCGTGCTCGACGCCCAGGTCGCCGATGCGACGGCCAAGGGCGCGACGCTGCGTTGCGGCGGCCATCGCATGCCGGGGCCGGGAAACTGGTATGCGCCAACGGTATTCACCGAGGTGAACCACACGATGGAGCTGATGCGCGAAGAGAGCTTCGGCCCGATCATCGGCATCCAGAAGGTACGCGACGACGACGAGGCCGTGGCTTTGATGAACGACACCCGATACGGCCTGACGGCAGGTGTGTTCACGCGTGACGAGGCTCGCGCCCGCGAACTGCTGGCGCGCATCAACGCCGGCAGCGTGTATTGGAACTGCTGCGACCGCGTCAGCCCGCGCCTGCCCTGGTCGGGCCACGGCGACTCGGGCATCGGCCTGACGCTGTCCACCCACGGCATCCAGACCTTCACGCGGCCCAAGGCCTGGCACCTGCGTCAGCCATGACGTGACCCAACTCGCGCTGTTCGACCTCGACCACACGCTGCTCGACGGCGACAGCGATGTGCTGTGGTGCGATTTCCTGATCGAGCGCGGCGTGCTCGACCGCGCGGGCTTCGGCGCACGCAATGCGCAGATGGCCCTCGACTACCGCGCCGGCAGCGTCAGCTCGCAGGCCTTCTGCGAGTTTTATGTGTCGACGCTGGCAGCACACACGCGGCTCGAATGGGAACCGCTGCGCAGCGAGTTCCTCTCCAGCGTGGTCGCGCCGCGCATAAGCGCCGCCGCGCACGCCCTGGTTCGGCAGCACGATGACGCCGGCGAGCTGCTGCTGTTGACGACGGCCACCAACCGCTTCATCACCGAGCCGACTGCGATCCACCTGGGCATCGAACACCTGATCGCCACCGAATGCGAAACCGATGCCGCGGGCAACTTCAGCGGGCGCACGCACGGCACGCTGAACATGCGCGAAGGCAAGGTCGAGCGCCTGCACGCCTGGCTGCGTTCGCGCGGCATCGCGTGGGCCGATTGCCAGGCCACGTTCTACAGCGATTCGATCAATGACCTGCCGCTGCTGTCGATCGTGCAGCGGCCAGTTGCCGTCAACCCCGACGTGCAACTCGCGGCGGTGGCTGCCGAGCGCGGCTGGCCGGTGCTGCGCCTGAACGGCCACCGATGATCAAGCCGACGAGCGCGCCGTTGCAGAGCGAAGGCGACGTCAACCAAACACCGCGGCGCAGCGCCTGGCAGCGTGACCACCTCGACGAACCGACACGCAATCTGCTCGCGCGCGACAGCGCCACGTTCCTGCACCAATCGGTGTCGACGCCCTGCCTGTCGGCGATCCGCCGTGCCGAGGGGATCTACATCGAGGACATGGCCGGCCGGCGATTCATGGATTTCCACGGCAACAACGTGCACCACGTCGGCTATGCGCATCCGCATGTGATCGCCGCGATCAAGGCCCAGCTCGACGAGCTTTCGTTCGCGCCGCGGCGCTTTGCGAGCGAGCGCGCGGTCGAACTGGCCGAAGCCTTGTCAGCACAGTTCAAACGCCTGACCGGCCAGGCCGGCCGCGTGCTGCTCACCACCGGCGGCAGCGACGCGGTCGAAGTGGCGATCAAACTCGCACGCGCCGCCACCGGCCGCTTCAAGACCCTCAGCTTCTGGGATTCATTCCACGGCGCGGGCTTCGGTGCGGCCAGCGTGGGCGGCGAATCGCTGTTCCGTCACGGCGTTGCCGTTGGCCCGCTGTTGCCGGGCACCGAGCATGTCGCGCCATTCGGCTGCTACCGCTGCGCGTATGGCCACACTGTCGATGAACACGGCCAACCGTTCCTCGCCCAATGCCGGCTGGCCTGTGCGGCGATGGTGAAGTACGTGCTCGAACGCGAGGGCGACGTGGCGGCCGTGATCGCTGAGCCGGCACGCGCGGTGCCGTACATCCCGCCATCGGGCTACTGGCAGGCCGTGCGCGAGGCCTGCAATGCGCACGGCACGCTGCTGATCTTCGACGAGATCCCCACTGGCCTGGGCAAGACCGGGCACTTCTTCGCCGCCGAACACGACGGCGCGGCGCCCGACATCGTCGTGCTCGGCAAGGCCCTGGGCGGCGGCGTGCTGCCGATTGCGGCCTGCATTGCACGCGACGACCTCAATGTGGCCGGCGCCTATGCCTTGGGCCATTACACGCACGAGAAGAATCCGGTCACCGCGGCCGCCGCGCTGGCAACACTGGAAGTGATCGCGCGCGACGGCCTGGTCGAGAACGCCGCACGTGTCGGCGCCCACGCGCTGGGTCGCCTGCAAGAGATGAAGCAGCGCCACGCGGTGATCGGGGACGTGCGCGGCCGCGGTCTGCTGCTCGGCATCGAACTCGTCACCGACCGCGCGGCCAAGACAGCGGCCCCTGACCTGGCCGAGCAGGTGCTCTACCGCGCCCTGTCGCGCGGCCTGTCGTTCAAGACCACGATGGGCAATGTGCTGACGCTGACACCGCCGCTGATCACGACGATGGCGCAGATGGACGAGGCGCTCGACATCCTCGTCGAGTGTCTTTAAATTCCTCCCTCCCCCAACGGGGGAAGGAGAAAATTCAGACCCGCAGCGGAATCGTTACCGGCCCGTCGTTGACCAGGTGCACCTGCATCTCGGCGCCGAACTCGCCGGCCGCGACGTTCGGGTGCGCCTCGCGTGCCAGCGCCAGCACCCGCTCGTAAAGCGCGCGTCCGAGCGCGGGCGGCGCGGCGGCGGTGAAGCTGGGGCGGTTGCCGGCACTGGTGTCCGCTGCCAGCGTGAACTGCGAAACGATCAACAGGCCGCCGGCCACGTCCTGCAGGCTGCGGTTCATCTTGCCGTCGTCGTCGGCAAAGATGCGCAGCTTGAGCAGCTTGGCGACCAGCTTGGCGGCGCTGGCGTCGCCGTCCTGCGGCTCGGCGCAGACGAAGACCAGCAGACCCTGCTCGATGGCGCCGAGGGTCTGGCCAGCCACGTCGACATGGGCCTGCCGCACGCGCTGCACCAAGGCGATCAAATCAGATCCTTGACGTCGTCGAAATGCGCTTCAACGTCCATCGGCAGCAACTGGATCGTTGCCCGCAACCCCGGCACTTCGCTCATCAAGGCCTGTTCGACCGAGGCGCGCACGGCGGCCGCGCGCTGCAGCGTCCAACTTGGCGGCATGTGCATGTGCAGATCCACAAAGCGGCGCTGTCCGGCGCGGCGCGTGGTCACGTGGTCGAAGCGCAAGGTGGTCGGGTGCACGAAGCTCGCCAGCACGGCGTCGATCTGCTTCATCACGTCGGGCTCGACGGCGCGGTCCATCAGACCGTCGGCCGAACGGCGCACCAGCGAGTAGCCCTCGCGTGCGACGTTGCCGGCCACCGCGATCGCCAGCACCGGGTCGAGCCAGAGCCAGCCGGTGGCCAGCACGCCGAGCAGGCCCAGGACGACGCCGGCGGACGTCCAGACATCGGTGTACAGGTGCCGTGCATCCGCCTCGAGCGCCATCGAGCGGTGCTCGCGCGCCTTTTTCATCATGCTCCAGGCCAGCGCGCCATTCAGCGCCGAGCTGATCACCGACAGCGTCAGGCCCAGCCCCAGGCTGCCGATCGGCTGCGGCGCCCACAGTCGTTGCACGGCGGCCCAGACGATCGCCAGCGCGGCAGCGAAGATCAACACGCCTTCGAAGCCGCTGGAGAAATACTCGGCCTTGTGATGCCCGAGCGGGTGGTCTTCGTCGGGTGGCCGTGCGGCGATGATCACCATTGCCAACGCGAACATCGCGCCGGCCAGGTTGACCACCGACTCCATCGCATCCGACAGCAGGCTGACGGAATCGGTCAGCCACCAGGCGCCCGTCTTCAGCGTGATGG
>JANOKY010000112.1:0-4878 GCA_031419635.1 Burkholderiales bacterium
CGACGGCCAGCAGGCCAGCGAAGCCGACTTGCTGGACTGGTGCCGCGAACGCGTGGCCGGCTACAAGCGGCCGCGCAGCATCGTCTTCATCGCCGACGCCGAGATGCCGCGCACCGCCACCGGCAAGATCGTCCACCGCACCCTGCGCGAGCGCGTGGTCAACAGCGCAACTCTCTGACACGGGCCGCGCAGCGACCGCCGCATGCAGCAGATCCTGCTCGTCACCATTCCCTTCTTCGCGCTGGTGCTCTGCGGCTGGGTGGTCGCGCGGGTGCGGCTGCTGCCGCTGGAGGCGATACCCGGCCTCAACGCCTTCGTGCTGTTCTTCGCCCTGCCCAGCATGCTGTACCGCTTCGCGGCGACGACGCCCATCGTGCGCCTGCTCGACCCGACGGTGTCGACCGTCTATTTGCTGTGCGCGCTGCTGATCGTGGCGCTGACGATCGTCACCACCCGACGCGGCGCCGTCGGCTGGAACGACGCGTCCTTCGGCGCCCTCGTTGCGGCCTTTCCGAACTCGGGCTTCATGGGCGTGCCGCTGCTGGTGGCCCTGCTCGGCCAGCATGCCGCCGGCCCGGCCATCGTGGCCCTGGCGATCGACATGGTCGTTACCTCGTCGCTGTGCATCGCGCTGTCGCGCCTGGACGGCGCCAACGACCATGGCGTCTCGCGCGCCGTCGGCAACGCGCTGAAGGGGATGCTGAAGAACCCGCTGCCCTGGTCGATCGGGCTCGGCTGCCTGACGACGGCCACCGGCTTCGAGCTCTGGGAGCCGGCGCGCAATACCGTCGGCATGCTGGCCGATGGGGCGTCACCGGTCGCGCTGTTCACCATCGGCGCGGTGCTCGCGCGGCCGCAGAAGGCGGCGGCCACGGGCGGTTTCGGTGACGTGCCGCTGGTCGTGTTCTACAAGCTCGTCCTCCACCCGGCGCTGGTGCTGGGCATCGGCAAGCTGGCGCAAGCCATCGGTGTGCCGCTGGACGGCTTCTCGCTCACCGTGCTCGTGCTCGTTGCCGCGCTGCCCAGCGCCAGCAGCATTCCGATGCTCGCCGAGCGCTTCGGCGCCGATGCCGGCCGCATTGCGCGCATCGTGCTCTTCGCCACTGCGGCGTCCTTCGTCAGCTTCTCGGCGGCAGTGGCGCTGCTCGTCTGAGGCGCGCCTCGACAATCTCACGCGACGGTCGCTTCAAAGATCCCTTCCGCAATACACAAAACAAACGGCCTCACCGAGCTCCGAGCACGCCTACACCCTATTTTCTGCACGTCGACGACCGCGTGCTCAACGACCTGCGGGAACGGCTGGCCCGCACGCGCTGGCCCGACGAGGCACCGGGCGAGCCCTGGTCCACCGGCAGCAGCGTCGCCTACATGAAGGCGCTCGCCGAACACTGGCGCACCGGTTTCGACTGGCGAGGGCAAGAGGCCGCGCTGTCAGGCCATCGCCATCGGATCGCGCGGTGGGTTCGGCCTTCGCAATCCAGCGTCGGATATGGAGGTCATCGAGCAGATTGCCACGCCGCGCCTTCGTGCGTCTCCGTTGGGTAGCTAGGGCTCAATTTTGCACGCTAGCTACCCAGCTAGCTACCCATTTCTCGTGAGTCGCAGTGAGATGCGTTGTGATGTCCAAATACGAAAGCTCTTTGGCGACAGTGACTTATAGAGGGCCACCGAGATGTGTTGACATTCCATGAGCCCGTATTGAAGCTCGCAGGTGGCAAGTTTCATGGTCTGCGGCGGTAGGTGACGAACGCGTAGCGAGTGCCGTCGGCGCCGCGCCGCTCGTCGCGCGCGGCTTCGGCGAACGCGCGGCGGTCGAAGGCGGGGAAGTGGGCATCGGCGCCGTCGAAGGTGGTGTCGATCTCGGTCAGCAGCAACTCGTCGGCGTGGGCCAGGGCGCTGGCGTACAGCTCGCCGCCACCGATCACGAAGGCCTTGGCAGCACCTGCCGTCAGAGTCAATGCGGCTTCGAGCGACGACGCGGCTTCGGCACCTGCGCCGCGCCACTGCGTATCGCGGGTCACGACGATGTTGCGCCGCCCCGGCAGCGGCCGGAACTTCGGCGGCAGCGAGTCCCAGGTCTTGCGGCCCATGATCACCGGGCAGCCCATCGTCACGGCGCGGAAATGCCTTTGATCTTCACGCTCGTGCCAGAGCAGTTCACCGCCGCGGCCGATGGCACTGTGGCGGTCGAGCGCGGCGATCAGCGCGACGGTGGGGCGCGAGCTCATGGCGCCGGATTGTCGCTGCGCGCCGGCCGCACGCCGAGCAGCGTCGAGGGGCGGTGCGTCAGCGTCATCGCGCGCGCCGGGCCGAAACGGCGATGCCGGCAACGATGAGGGCGAAGGCCGCGGCGTGGTACGCGTGCGGTGCCTCGCCGAGCAGCAGCGCCGACAGCAGGGCCGCGAACAGCGGCGTCAGGTTGGCGAAGAAGGCCGCCAGCGTTGGCCCACCCAGCGCCACCCCAAGGCCCCAGCAGCGGTAGGCCAGGATCGAAGGGCCGAGGGCGACGAACAACAGCGCGGCCAGCAACCAGGCGTTGCGCCAGTCGATCGTGGTGCTGACGGTCAGCGCGGCTTCGACGCCCGCGGCGGCACCGGCTGCGAGCAGGCCGAACAGCATCTGCACCAACAGCAAACCGGCCCAGCCCCAGGCTTGCAGCGTCGCTGGCGGCGGGGGCCGCAAGGCCGCGGGCGGGCGCGCCAGCAACCAGGTATAGATGGCCCAGCACAACGCGGCCAGCAGGATGTAGCCATCGCCTGCCACCCACTGCACCTGCGCCAGGGTGGCCCAGGTGCCGCGCGACACCACCAGCATCACACCGGCCAGCGACAGCGCCGCGCCGACGAGTTGGTGGCGCGTCGGCCGTTGCTCGAAGCCCAGCGCGCCGACGGCCAGCATCCACACCGGCGTCGAGGCCGCAATCAGCGTGACGTTGAGCGGCGTCGACGTGGTCAGTGCCAGGTACTGCAGCGCGTTGTAGGCACCGACGCCCAGGCACCCGGTGGCCAGCAGGTACGGCCAGGCCTGCGCGATCGCGCGCCAGTCGCGCAGCGCCCGCCAACCCAGCGGTGCCAGGATCAGCGCCGCCAAGGCCCAGCGCAGCAGGTTCAGCATCAGGGGCGGCACATGGCCGACGAGCAGGCGCCCGACCACCGCGTTGCCGGCCCACAGCAGCGGCGGCAGGGTCATCAGCAGGGCGGTGCGTGCAGTGATCATGCCGGCATCGCCGCGCCGCATTGCCAGCATTGGTCAAACGGGCCGTCGATGCGCTCGTTGCAACCGCGGCAGACCCAATGCCGCCACGGCGGGCGCTGCAACTGGGCGAGCAGCGCACGCGCGGCGTCGAGCTGCGCATCGTCGTGGACCCAGACTTCGGGCAGGGCCTGGTCGGGCGGGATTTCGCCCGCGATGCTGCTGGCATAGGCGCGCTGCACGCTGACTTCGAAGCCGGCCTGCGCCAGCATGTCGCACCACAGCGAAGCCAGCGCGAGGTTGGGGGCTTGGACGAGGCGCTTCATTCAGGCCAGCGCCGGGCCGCCCCAAGCAGCCTGAGTTCCCCCCGGGGGAAGCGAGCGAAGTGAGCAAGGGGTCGTCATCTCTGCACGATTCTCGCCGCTCGCGTAACCTCGCGGATGTTGTCAGTCGACCCCAGGAGATCCGTGATGAGCAAAGCCATTCAGATTCAGCAGTTCGGCGGCCCCGAGGTGATGCAGTTGGTCGATGTCGAAGTCGGCGCGCCCGGTCCCGGCGAAGTCCGCATCCGCCACCACTCCTGTGGCCTGAACTACATCGACGTTTACCAGCGCACGGGGCTGTATCAGAACCCGCTGCCGATGACACTCGGCATGGAAGCTGCGGGCGTGATCGAGGCGGTGGGCGAGGGTGTTGCGCACCTGAAGGTCGGCGACCGCGCCGCCTACGCCAGCAACCCGCCGGGCAGCTACAGCCAAGCGCGCGTGATGCCGGCCAAGACGGTGTGCAAGCTGCCCGACGGCATCGCCTTCGACACGGCGGCCGGCATGATGCTCAAAGGGCTGACGGCGCAATACCTGTTGAAGAAGACCTTGCCCGTCGAAGGCCTGCAAAAGGGCGACTTCGTGCTCTTCCACGCCGCGGCTGGTGGCGTCGGCCTGATCGCCTGCCAATGGGCCAGGGCGCTGGGCCTGCAACTGATCGGCACCGCTGGCAGCGCGGCCAAGTGCGCGCTGGCGCTCGAACATGGCGCAGCGCATGCCATCGACTACGGCAAGGAAGACTTCGTCGCCCGCGTCAACGCCATCACGGCCGGCTTGGGTGTGAAGGTGGTCTACGACTCGGTCGGCAAGGACACTTTCGAGCGCAGCCTCGATTGCCTGCGCCCGTTCGGCCTGATGGCCAGCTTCGGCAATGCCTCGGGGCCGGTGGCGCCCTTCGCGCCCGGCATCCTCGGCCCCAAGGGCTCGCTGTACGTGACGCGGCAGACGCTGTTCACCCATATCGCCACGCGCGAGGCGACGCAAGCGATGGCCGACGACTTGTTCGCCGTGGTGAGCTCGGGCGCGGTCAAGATCCGCATCGACCAGCGTTACCCGCTGGCAGACGTGGCACTGGCGCACCGCGATCTCGAAGCGCGCAAGACGACGGGCTCGACGGTGTTGATGCCCTGACGTGGGCGCGGGAAGCTGCGAGCGTGCTGCCGAGCCCGGCCACCGGGTGTCGCCAAACAGCGGCGAACCGGCTGTTTATTCGGTCGGCCTGAGTGTCAGCATTCGACCCAAAGCAGCCATTCGCCGCTCGGGCCTGAGTGTCAGCAAGGCATCGCATTTTGTCGTCTGACCGTTGTCGGGGTACTCACGATGACAGCCAGTTCCTGCCGCTGGCCAACGGTAGCTTCAGCAC
>JANOKY010000113.1:0-2055 GCA_031419635.1 Burkholderiales bacterium
GGTGCTGGGCGTCGTCAATGAGAAGCGTGTCTCGGCCCTGCCCGACACGCCGACCATCGGCGAGACGATCACCGGCTTCGGCTCGACACCGTGGTACGGCCTGTTTGCGCCGGCCGGCACGCCCAAGGCCATCGTCGCGCAACTGCAGGCGGCGCTGGCCAAGGTGCTGGATGCGCAAGACACCAAGGACAAGCTCGCCGTCGTCGGCTGCGAGCCGTTCAAGAGCACGCCCGAACAGTTTGCCGCGCTGATCAAGGACGACCTGCCCAAGTGGGCCAAGATCGTCAAGGACAGCGGCGCGACGGTGGATTGACGGCCCAACCAGGAGAAGCACGATGCAAGCAGGAGCCTTGGACGGCCTGAAGGTCGTCGAGATGGGCCAGCTGATCGCCGGCCCCTTTGCCGGCAAGACGCTGGGCGAGTTCGGTGCCGAAGTGATCAAGATCGAGGCGCCCGGCGTCGGCGACCCACTGCGCAACTGGCGCTTGATCCAGGACGGCACCTCGGTCTGGTGGCAGGTGCAGTCGCGCAACAAGCGCTCGATTGCGCTCGACCTGCGCAGCCAGGAAGGCCAGAGCATCGCCAGGAAGCTGATTGCCCAGGCTGATGTGCTGATCGAAAACTTCCGGCCCGGCACGCTGGAAGGCTGGGGCATGTCCTACGATGAACTGGCCAAGGACAACCCGGGGCTGGTCATGCTGCGCATCAGCGGCTACGGGCAGACGGGGCCGTACCGCGACCTGCCGGGTTTCGGCTCCATCGGCGAAGCCATGGGCGGCCTGCGCCACCTGACCGGCGAGCCGGGGCGTGTGCCGGTGCGCTGCGGCATCTCCATCGGCGACACGCTGGCCGCGCTGCACGGCACCATCGGCGTGCTGACGGCGCTGTACCACCGCAAGGTCAACGGTGGCCAGGGCCAGGTCATCGACGTGGCGCTGCACGAGGCGGTGTTCAACGTGATGGAAAGCCTGGTGCCCGAGTACAGCGCCTTCGGTGTCGTGCGTGAACCCGCGGGCAGCGCACTGCCGGGCATCGCGCCCAGCAACGCCTACCGCTGCGCTGACGACGGTGTGGTGCTGATCGCCGGCAATGGCGACAGCATCTTCAAGCGCTTGATGACGGCCATCGGCCGTGACGACCTGGGCAACGACCCGGCACTGGCCGACAACGCGGGCCGCGTGAAGCGGGTGAGCGAGCTGGACGCGGCCATCGAGGCCTGGACGCGGCAGCGCCCGACGGCCGCGGTGCTGGCGGTGCTGGGCGAAGCCAAGGTGCCGGCCGGCCGCGCCTACACCGCCAAGGACATTGTCGAAGACCCGCACTTCCAGGCGCGCGAGATGGTGCTCAAGCAGCACACCCGCGATGGTCATGTGGTGGACGTACCGGGCATCGTGCCCAAACTGCTGGGCACGCCGGGTGGCGTGCGCTCGTCGGCGCCCAAGCTCGGCGACGACACCGACGCGGTGTTGGGCGAGATCGGTTTCTCCAGCAACGACATCGCCGCTTTGCGCGGCAGGCGGGTGGTGGCATGAACCCCAGCGTCTGGGAGGGTGCGCGCAAGCGCATCCACATGCAGGAAGTCGGCCCCCGCGACGGCCTGCAGGTCGAGCAACGTTTTGTCGAGACCGACGAGAAGATCGCGCTCGTCAACGCCCTGTCGGACGCGGGCCTGGTGAAGATCGAGGTCACCTCCTTCGTCTCACCGAAGGCCATTCCGCAACTGCGTGATGCCGAGATCGTGCTGCGCCAAATCCGTCGCGTGCCGGGTGTGGTGTACACGGCACTGGTGCCCAACCTGCGCGGCGCCGAGCGGGCCATCGAATCGAAGGCCGACGAGCTGAACCTGGTGATGTCGGCCAGCGTCAGCCACAACCTGGCGAATCTGCGCATGACCCAGGCGCAGAGCTTCGCAGAGCTTTCGGCAACCGCCGCGCTGGCCAGGCAAGCCGGCGTGGCGGTGAACGTCTCGCTGTCGTGCAGCTTCGGCTGCCCGATGGAAGGCGACGTGCCCGAGGCGGCAGTGCTCGACTGGTGCGCGCGCTACGTGGACCGGAT
>JANOKY010000114.1:0-5117 GCA_031419635.1 Burkholderiales bacterium
GTACTCGACGATGCCCTTGTACTGCTCGGCCCAGACCTTCTTGAACAGCGCGCCCTTGCTGGTCACGTCGGGGTTGGCGTCGAGAATCAGCACCTTGCTCCTGGGCTTGGCGGCCTTGAAGTAACTCGCCACCTGGCAGGCGCGCTCATAAGGCCCTGGCGGGCACCGATAGGGTGCTTCGGGAATCGTGATCGCGTAGACGCCGCCGTCGGCCATGGCTTCGAGCTGGCGCCGCAGCGCCACGGTTTCGGGGCCGGCCTTCCAGGCCTGCAGGATGCGGCCTTCGGCGTTGGCGGCACGCGACCCGGCGATGCTGTCCCACATCAGCTCGACGCCGGGCGACAGGATCAGCTTGTCGTAGGCGATGCTCGGACCCGAGGCCAGCACCGCCACCTTCTTCACCGGGTCGATGCTGGCGACCATGTCCTTGATCACGCGCACGCCATGGTTCTTCGCCAGCGTGGTGTAGGGCACGGTGATGTCGGCCAGCGACTTGCTGCCGCCGAGCACCAGGTTGCTGAGCGGGCACGAGACGAAGGCGTCGCTCGGCTCGATCAGCACGACATCGATCTTCTGTTCCGAGAACAGGCGCACGTACTTGGCCGCGGTGGCGCCGCCATAGCCGCCGCCGACCACCAGCACCCGTGCCCTGGCCGGCACCGCGCCGCCGGCCGTGGAGGTCAGCAGTGCGCCGGTGTCGCGGGGGCCGCCGGCCCGCGGCCGCAGACCGATAGAGCCCGCGCTTTTGGGCGCGTGTTGCAGCAGGTGTCGTCGTTGCATCATCGCGCGCCCCTTCACTTCTTTTGCGCCGCGAAGTACGCGGCGACCTGGTCGATCTGTGATTCGCTATAGCCCTTGGCCAACTGCTGCATCACGGTGGCCGGCCGGCTGCCGGCCTTGAAGGCCTTGAGCTGCTCGACAATGTAGGGCGCCGGCATGCCGGCCAGGCCGGGCACCGCCGCGCCGTCGATGGCGCGGCCCTGAGTGCCATGGCAATTGGCGCAGGTGGCGGCCAGGGCCTTCAGGCGCAGCGCGGCCACGTCCTGCGCGGTGGCTGAGCCTGCCGCCGCGAGCAGGCTTGCCGCGGCCAGGGCGATGAAGAGCGAGGTCAGACGCAATCGCATGGCAGTTATCTCCTGAGGAAACGAACGGATCAGGCCCGCCATTCAGTGCCGTGCGGGTTCGACCTCAATGTACTGGCGGCCCAACTCCGGCGGCACCGGGGAATCCAGCAGGGTGCAGGTCAGGCGCAGCGCGTCGGCCGCCACCGGGTGCAGCACGGGGCCCTCGGTGAGCACGCGGGCGGCATCGAACCAACCGCGCACCAGCACCGGCCGCAGCAGCCAGGGCAGCGCCTGCAGCACGCGCAGCGCGCGCAGGGTGGCGTCGATGTCGTGGTGCTCGCGCGGCGGCAGCTCGAAGCGTGCGTGCCAGGGCGCGATCACGCTGTCGTACCAGGTCTGGCTCGGCGAGCCATAGCCCGTCAGGTCCAGGTTCAGCTCGGGTGACGGCACCAGGTGCGACAGAAAGGCGCTGAACAGGCAGACCTTCAGTGCCTGTGCGTCGTCGAGCTCGCCCAGCTCGGTCTCGGCCGCGGCCGGCGGCGACACCGCGCTGCCGGCCAGCAGGTGGCGCAGCGCGACCCAGCGCAACTGGTCCATTTGCGTGACCATGCCGTCGGCCGTCATCAGCCGCCGGGCCGCGCCGATCAGGGCATGCCGCGGCTCGACCGGGCCGGGCGCGAGCAAGCGGGCAAAGGCCTCGAACCAGGGCAGGCGGTGGTGTTGCGGCAGCGCCAGCACGTCGTCGAGCACGCGCTCGGCGTCAGTCAGGCCCCGCGTCTCGTCGAACCACACTGTGCGCTCGCGGCGGCTGTCGGGCGCCAGCATCAGCGCCAGCTCTGCCGCCTGCCACTGCGCCGGCTCGCGCAGCGCATGCAGGCGCGCCACGCCTTCGCGCAGCGCGGGGTCGCTGCGGTCGGTGCGCGGCGCCTTGACATGCACCAGGTTGATCGAGCGCGGCAGGGTCGAAGGGGAGGTCGACATGTAGGCAATTGCAACACACGATGCGCCACTTGACGAGCGATTGCGCACCCGGCTTTGCAGGGTGGGTCGGCCCCCGGGTGGGTGGCCGTCAGGCCAGGGTTTCGCGCCAGCGCTCGTAGCCGCCACGCCGGAGCACGCAGGCCGGGCACTGGCCGCAGCCATGGCCCCAGTCGTGGCGCGCGCGACGCTCGCCGAGGTAACAAGTGTGGGTGTGTTCGACGATCAGCGCAGTCAGCGCCGCGCCGCCCAAGCGCTCGGCCAGGGCCCAGGTGGCCGCCTTGTCGATGAACATCAGCGGGGTCTCGAGCGTCATTGGCGCATCCAGGCCCAGGCTCAGCGCCACCTGCATCGCCTTCAGGGTGTTGTCGCGGCAGTCCGGGTAACCCGAGTAGTCGGTCTCGCACATGCCCGCCACCAGCACCGACGCATGGCGGCGGTAGGCCAGCGCCGCGGCCAGGGCCAGGAACAACAGGTTGCGCCCGGGCACGAAGGTGTTCGGCAGGCCGCTGGCCTGCATTTCGATCGCCCGCTCGCTGGTCAACGCCGTTTCGCCGAGCTGGGCCAGCACGCCGACGTCGATCAGCTGGTCGTCGCCGAGCCGGGGGGCCACTGTGGGAACCGCAGGCGCAGTTCGCGCAGCACCTCTCGATGCGGCACTCGAGTTCGACGCGGTGGCGCTGGCGGTAGTCGAAGCCGATGGTCTCGACGCGGGCGTGGCGCGCGAGCGCCCAGGTCAGGCAGACGCTGGAGTCCTGGCCGCCGGAGAACAGCACCTGGGCCGTGCGCGGGTCGCCGGGCTCAGGCGCGGATTTGTCCGTCGCCGAGCACGATCCACTTCAGCGACGTCAGGCCTTCCAGGCCCACCGGGCCGCGGGCGTGCAGCTTGTCGGTGGAGATGCCGATCTCGGCGCCCAGGCCGTATTCGAAGCCGTCGGCGAAACGGGTGCTGGCATTGACCATCACGCTGGCCGAATCGACTTCGCGCAAGAAGCGCATCGCGTGCGGGTGGTTCGTCGTCAGGATCGCGTCGGTGTGGTGCGAGCCGTAGCGGTTGATGCGCGCAATGGCCTCGTCGAGCGAATCGACCAGCTTGATGCTGATGATCGGCGCCAGGTATTCCTCGGACCAGTCGGCCTCGGTCGCATCGACCAGCCTGGCGCCGGGCACCGCGGCCAGGATCGCCTTGGCGCGCGGGCCGCAGCGCATCTCGACGCCCTTGGCCGCGAAGAGGGCGCCGATCTTCGGCAGGAACGCTGCCGCCACATCGCGGTGCACCAGCAGCGACTCAGCCGCATTGCAGGGGCTGTATTTCTGCGTCTTGGCGTTGTCGGTCACGCGCACGGCCAGATCGAGATCGACTTCGGCATCGATATAGACGCAGCAATTGCCGTCCAGGTGCTTGATCACCGGCACCTTGGCCTCGGCGCTGATGCGTGCGATCAAGCCCTTGCCACCGCGCGGAATGATGACATCGACGAACTCGGGCATCGCGATCAGGTGGCCGACCGCGGCGCGGTCCGTGGTGGCCACCAGTTGCACCGCGTCGGGCGGCAGGCCGGCGTCGGCCAGCGCGGCCTGCACCACCTGGGCCAGCGCCAGGTTGCTGTGGATGGCTTCGGAGCCGCCGCGCAGGATCGCCGCGTTGCCGCTCTTGATGGCCAGCGACGCGGCCTCGATGGTTACGTTGGGCCGGCTCTCGTAGACCATGCCGAAAACACCCAAAGGCACGCGCATGCGACCGACGGCAATACCGCTGGGCCGTCGCTGCACGGCCGTGATTTCGCCCACCGGGTCGGGCATCGCCGCCAACTGCTCGCAGCCTTCGGCCACGGTGTCGATGGCCTGCGGCGTGAGCTTCAAACGGTCGATCAGCGGCGCGGCCAGGCCGGCGCGCTCGGCCGCGGCGAGGTCCTGGGCATTGGCCGCTTGCAGGGCCACGGTGTCGCGGCGCAGCCGGGCGGCCAGCGCCAGCAGCGCGGCGTTCTTCGCCGCCGTGGGTGCTGCGGCCATCGCCCGCGACGCCGCGCGCGCGGACGCACCCAGGTGCGCGATGTAAGCGGCGGTGTCGTGCGGGTTCATCGCCGAATTGTCCCCGAAACCACGGGCCCGACTGCTGATCTGGGGATGTGCGCTGGCGCCGGAGCGCCGAAGAATCGGCGTCAGCATGCGACCGATCTTCATCAGCTACCGGCGTGACGACACCGAGGGCCAGGCCGGGCGCCTGTTCCAGGACCTGCGCGACGCCTTCGGCGCCGAAGCGGTGTTCATGGACGTGGCCACCATCGAGCCCGGCGTTGACTTCCGCCGCGCGATCGAAAAACAAACTGCGATGTGCGGCGCGCTGCTGGCGTTGATAGGGCGCAACTGGCTCAGTGCCACAGGCAGCGATGGCCGGCCTCGCCTGGAGGATCCGCATGACTTCGTGCGCCTGGAAACCGCCGCCGCGCTGCGCCGCGACATCCCCGTGATCCCGGTGCTGGTGCACGACGCCCAGATGGTGCGTGCCGAAGACCTGCCCGACGAATTGAAGGAGCTGGCATTTCGCAACGGCGTCGAGCTCACCCATGCGCGCTGGGATTCGGATGTGCAGTTGCTGATCAAGGCGCTGCGCCCGCTGGTCAAAGGCCGCGCCAACGCACCGGCGCCACCTGCGCCAGCGGCGGCCGCGGCGACAAGCACTGCGGCACCGCCACCCCGGCCCCCACGCAAGCGGCTCGCATTCGTCGCCGCCGGTTTGCTGTTGGGCGCCGCGCTGATCGGGGGCGGGCTGGTCGTCAACGACCGCTTGGCCAGCGAACGCCGAAAAGGCCGCCGAGGCGCAGGCGGCGGCGAGTTTGGCATTGGCCCGGCAGGCCGAGGTCGGGCAGGCCGCGGCCACCAAGGCTGCCGCGGACAAGGCAGCGGCGGACCAGCGCGCCGCAGAGCAGGCCGCCGCGGCGCACGCTGCCGCCCAACGCGAAGAGGCCGCGCGCCGCGCCGCCCAGGCACAGGCGCACGCGGCGGGCACCTGCATCAGCGGCTACGTCTGGCGCGAAGCGCGCGCGGGCGACAAGGCCTGCGTCGCGCAGCAGG
>JANOKY010000115.1:0-3047 GCA_031419635.1 Burkholderiales bacterium
CTTTGCAGAGGCCAGCCCGTATCCCGCTGACGCGGCGTTGATGGAAGACGTCTACGCACCATGACGACCGGCACGCTGCGCGAGATCACTTACCGCGACGCGATTCGCGAAGCGCTGCACGAAGAGATGGCGCGCCATCCCGGCATGATCGTCATCGGCGAAGATTTGCGCCCTGGCGGCGGCACTTTCGGCGTGCACGCGGGATTGGCCGAGCGCTTCGATGCGCGGATGTTCGAGTCGCCGATCTCCGAATCGTCGATCGTCGGCGTGGCCCTCGGCGCGGCGATGACCGGCGGCCCGGTGGTGGCCGAGATCATGTACTCGGACTTCATGTGCGTGGCGATGGACGAAATCGTCAACCAGGCCGCCAAGATCCGCTACATGACCGGCGGGCAGGCGCGGGTGCCGCTGGTGATCCGATCGCCGATCGGCATGACGCGCGGCATCGCGGCGCAGCACTCGCAGTCGCTCGAGGCCTGGTTCGCCCACATCCCGGGCTTGCGCGTCGCGATGCCCGCGACACCGGCCGACGCCAAGGGCTTGCTCAAGAGCGCGTTGCGCGGGCAAGACCCGGTGATCTTCTTCGAGCACAAGCTGCTTTACGCCAGCAAGGGCCTGGTGTCCGACGACCCCGAGCTGACGCTGCCCTTCGGCCGCGCAAGGGTCGCCCGCGAAGGCCAGGACCTGACGATCGTGGCCACCGGCCTGATGGTCTCGCGCGCGCTCGACGCCGCCGCCAAGCTCGAACAGGCTGGCGTCGCCGCCGAGGTGATCGACCCGCGCACCGTCTCGCCGATCGACTGGGATGCGATCCTGGCGTCGGTGCACAAGACCGGCCGCGCGCTGGTGGTCAACGAGGCCACGCTGGCCGGCTCGGTGGCCTCCGAGATCGCCGCGACGATCGGCGAGCGCCGCTTCACGTCGCTGAAGGGCGCGGTGCGCCGACTGGGAGCGCCCTTCGCACCCAAGCCGTCGACGCCGGGGCTCGAAAAGTTGAGCTACCCGCAGATCGACGACATCGAGCGGGTGGCTTTGGAAATGGTGCCGCGCAAGGCGCAAAAACGCGCGGCTTGATCGTCGCAGTCGAAGCTGCTGTACTGGATGCCCATGACCCAAGATGCGAACTTCCTCGGCCTGGCCGGCAACGTCTGCGTCGTCACCGGCGGCGGCAGCGGCATCGGCCGCGCGGTCGCGCTGGCCTTCGGCCGCGAAGGCGCCGTCGTCGCAGTGCTCGATCGCGACGAAGCCGCCGCGAGGGCCGTCGCCGCCGAAATCACGGCGCTCGGCGGACGGGCCGAAGCGATCGCCTGCGACGTCAGCGACGCCACCAGCGTGGCCACCGCCGCTGCGCGCAGCGCCGAGGCCTTGGGTCCCTGCCGGGTGCTGGTCAACAACGCCGGCATCTTGCGCGGCGGCTCGATGGCCGAGATGCCGCTCGACGACTGGAACCGCGTGCTCGCGGTCAACCTGACCGGCTGCTTCATCGTCGCGCAGGCCTTCGGCCGCCAGATGCTGGCGCAGGGTCGCGGCTCGTTGGTCCACATCGCCTCGATCGCCGCCACCTTCCCGACCGGCAACGCGGGCGCCTACAGCGTGGCCAAGGCCGGCGTGGCGATGCTGTCGCGCCAGTTGGCGATGGAATGGGCGCCGCAGGGCGTGCGCAGCAATGCGGTGTGCCCCGGCATGACGCTGACGCCGATGACGGTCGCGGCCTACACCTCGCCCGGCCAGACCGACGCGCGCAGCAAGGCCATCCCCGCCGGACGCATCGGCCTGCCCGAGGACATCGCCGAAGCGGTGCTGTTCCTGGCCAGCGACCGCAGCGCCTACACCAACGGCGCCGAGCTGACGGTCGACGGCGGCTTCACCCGCAACCTGATGGGCCTGGTGCCGCGCACCGCGACGTAGGCGTGGGTAGACCGTCTCGCCGATTCCGCTGACGCAACGCCTGTCAGGCCAGGATGGGCTCTTCGCCCTCGTTCAATGCGGCGCGAAACCGCGGTTCTGCCAGCGCCGTGATGAGCCTGCGCCGCTCGGCGAGTGTGGTCGCTCGGATATCGGCCACACCGTACTCCGTGACAATCACGTCGACGTCACTTTGCGCCGCGGTGACGTAGGCGCCGGCGATGCGCGCCACGACACGGCTTTTCGATGCCGCACCGACGGTGGCCGGCAGGGCAAGGATTGCGAGCCCCCCTGGAGAGCGGCGCGCCGCGCGGAAGTAGTCGGCTTGCCCGCCGATCGCACCGACATAGCGCGTGCCGACGAACTCCGCGTTCGCCTGTCCGCACAAATCCACCTCGATCGCAGAGTTGATTGCCATGAAAGGTGCACGGGCCGCGGGGCCACCCGGCGCGATCAACTGCGCCGGCACGGCGAAGCCGAGCACACCGTCCGTGCCGGCAAACTCGTAAAGGCTGCGGCTGCCGACCGCCAGCGAGGCCATGCACGCCTCGGGATCCGTGGTGTCGATCGCGCCGCTGGCCACCAGTTCCGGCAACCAGTCGCCGACCATGCCGGATCGCACCCGGAGTCCGCGATGCTGCGACAGCGCTCGCGCGACCGCCGCCGCCATGCTGCCGATGCCCAGCTGGACGATCGCGCCGTCGGGCACCAGTCGCGCGACGTTGCGGCCGATGACGAGCTGCCGCTCGTCCGGTGCTTCGTTCGGGAGTTCGGGCAGCGGCAGGTCGCTCTCGCGCGCGACGACCACGCGGCTGCCATGCAAGCGGTAGGCCGAGCGGGTGCGCGGCACGTTGGCGTTGACTTCGACCAGCACGACGCGCGCGGCCTGCACGGCGCTCCACACATAGTCGACCGCACAACCGAGGCTGTGCCAGCCCTCTTCGTCGGCGGGCGACACCTGCAGCAGCACGACGTCGGCCTTCAGCACGCCGGACTCGAACCACGACGCCAGTTGCGACAACTGCGCCGGGATCACGCGCGCCGCGCCGCGCCCGACGATGTGGCGGATCGACCCCAGGCCGCAATAGGTCGACACGCGCAGCGCAGCGTCGATCGGAGTGCCCCAGGCCGGGTTGAGCGAA
>JANOKY010000116.1:0-2119 GCA_031419635.1 Burkholderiales bacterium
ATCGTCGGCCCGTTCTACAAGGGCCTGGCCGTCAGCGTGCCGCTGCACCTGGCGCAGCTCGCAGCGGGCACGGACGGCGCGGCCCTGGTGCGCGCGTTCGAGCGGCACTACGAGGGCGAGCGCTTCATCCGCGTGATGCCGCTGTCGGATCCGTCGATCAGCGAGCCGAGCTTCTTCGATGTGCAGGGCGCCAACGACACGAACCGCATCGACCTGTTCGTCTTCGCCGACGCCAGCCAAGCGATCCTGATCGCGCGTGAAGACAACCTCGGCAAGGGCGCCAGCGGCGCCGCGGTGCAGTGCATGAACCTGCACCTGGGCTGCGACGAAGGGCTCGGGCTGTAGCGCGCGCCGTGATGCCGCCGGTCTTTCACATGATCGTCGGCGCGCCCGATCCGGTGGCGCCGTTCAGCCACGCCGTCGAGGCCGACGGCTGGGTCTTCGTCACCGGCCAGATGCCCTTCACCGGCACCGCGATCGACACGCCCTACCCCGAGGGCATCGAGGCGCAGACGCGGCAGGTGATGGCCAACCTGCAGACCGTGCTGCAGGGCTGCGGCCTGGGCCTGGCCGATGTGCTGTCGGCGCGCATCTACCTGACGCATTTCGACGCCGACTACGCCGCCATGAACGCGGTCTACGCGAGCTACTTCCCCGCCGGCCGGCGCCCGGCGCGCACCTGCATCGGCGTGACTGCATTGGCAAAAGGCGCGCGGGTGGAAATCGATATGGTGGCGCGGCGCGCGGCGGGTCAGTCGGACCCTGCCTGCGTTCGATAGTGGTAGGCGTAGCCGTCGGCAAAGCCCAGCCGTTGATATACGCCACGCGCGCCATGGTTGTCGCCTTCGACTTGCAGGTAGGCGCTGCGCGCGCCCTCTGTGCGGGCCCGCGCAAGCAGGTGCCCGCACAAGCGCCGTGCCAGACCCTGGCCGCGCGCGGGCTCGGCGGTGTAGATGTCGTACAGGCCGACCAGATCGGCCTCGCGCGCGTACTGGCCGCAGGCCAGCAGCGCGCCGTCGGCCTCGCGGCGGATCGCCAGCGCATGGAATGGCACGGGCGAGAGCTCGAGCCGCTGCGCATGGGCCTGGCTCTGCGACAGCGGCGAGCCGCGCAGTTGACCGACCGCCTGGGCGAAGGCGCTGTGGCCCAGCGCCTGCCAAGCCAAGCCCGCCAGCAAGGGCTCGTCGGCCAGCGTATCGAGCGTGGCGCAGACCATCACGCGGGTGTCGTCGATGCGCGGCCAATTGCGCGATGCAAGCTGCGCATCGAGGTCGCGCGGCATGCTGAACGGGGTGACACGCACGACCATCGGCAACTGCGCTTCGGCGAACACGGCCGCGGCCAGCGCGAGCTTGGCGTCGAGCGCCAGCCGGCCCGCGGCAACGGCGTTGACGCAGCGCGCGCGCTTGGCCTTGCCCGGCGAGAAACGAATCAGCCAACCGTCGAGCCAGCGCTGTTGTGGCGGTGCGCTGGCGTTGAGGCCGGCGTCTTCGATGCGCGACAGCAGCAGCGGATCGAAGACCGGCGACAGGCGATCCCGCCCGCTCATCCGGCAACCTCCGGGCTTCGCACTGCGGTGTGGCGCAAGGCCCAGCAGGGGCCCCTTTGTGGCCCTTGGCGGCCCGGCGCCCTCACGAAAAGGCCTTGACCCGCTCGACCATCTCGCGCGCGAACGCGATGTAGGCCTGCGCGCCCTTGGACGACGGATCGAAGACCACGCCGGCCTGGCCGTAGCTGGGGGCCTCGGCCAGGCGCACGTTGCGCGGGATCACGGCCTTGAAGACCTTGTCGCCGAAGTGCGCTTCGAGCTGCGCGCTGACCTGCTGCTGTAGCGTGATGCGCGCATCGAACATCACGCGCAGCAGGCCGATCACCTGCAATGCGGGGTTGAGGTTGGCGTGGACCTGCTTGATGGTGTTGACCAGGTCCGTCAGGCCTTCGAGCGCGAAGTACTCGCACTGCATCGGCACGACTACGCCATGCGCGCTGCACAGGCCGTTGAGCGTGAGCAGGCTCAACGAGGGCGGACAGTCGATCAGCACGAAGTCGTAGTCGGTCTGCACGGCGGCCAGCGCATCGCGCAGGCGCTCGTTGCGGCGCTCCAGCGCGACCAGTTCGA
>JANOKY010000117.1:0-2682 GCA_031419635.1 Burkholderiales bacterium
GCCATGCCCAGGCCGAGGAAGCCGGCCGCCGCGCGCTGGCGCTCGATGCGCGCGCGCCCTGGGCCGTGCACAGCGTCGCGCATGTGATGGACGCGCAGGGCCGCTTCGACGACGGCGCGGCCTGGTTGCGCCAGCACCAGGCCGCCTGGGCCGAAGGCAATGGCTTCGCTACCCACCTGTGGTGGCACACCGCGCTGTTCCGCCTCGAAGGCCTGGACATCGCCGGCACGCTGCGCGTCGTCGACGGCCACCTCGCCGCCGAGCACCTGCAGATCGGCCTGCAGCGCGTCGATGCCGCCTCGGCACTGTGGCGCCTGCACCTGCTCGGGGCCGACGTGGCCGAGCGCGGTGCCGCGCTGCAAGCGGGCTGGCCGCTGCACGGCAACGGCGAGGCCGGCCACTACACCTTCAACGATGTGCACGCGCTGCTGCCGATGCTGCTGGCCGACGACCTGGCCGGCGCCGAACGCTGGGTTGCGCCCTGCGCCGAGCGCGCGATGGCGGCCGACGTTGCGCGCCGCGACAACCACCTGGTGGCGCGCGAAGTCGGCCAGCCGCTGGCGCGCGGCCTGCTCGCCTTTGCGCACGGCCAGGCCGACGACAGCGCCGATCTGCTCTACGCCGCGCGCGCGCAAGCCCAGCGCCTGGGCGGCAGCCACGCCCAGCGCGATCTGATCGACCAGACCTTGATAGCGGCCTGCGCCCGCGGCAGCCGCCAGGCCTTGGGCCGGGCTCTGCTCAACGAACGCGTGCTGGCCAAGCCGCTCACGCCGCTGACCAAGCATTGGCAGGAAGCCCTGAATGTCCACAGTGCGTGGGCACAGCAATGACGGCCGAAGACAAACGCGCCCAACGCCTGAAACTGCAGGAAGACCACATCGGCCGTGCGCTACAGGAAAGCGAAGCCAGTGGCGAACTGAAATCCGCGCCGAGCTACGGCAAGCCGCTCGGCTTCGGCGACGGCTACGACGAAACCCCCGCCGAGCTGCGCATGGCGATGAAGGTGCTCAAGGACGCCGGCGTGGTGCCGCACGAGGTGACGATGATGCGCGAGGCGGCGGCGCTGCAAGCCCGCATCGACGCCTGCACCGATGCCGCGCTGTTGCCGGCGCTGCAAAAGCAACTCTCCGAGCTGCAGCAGAACATCGCGCTGCGGCTGGAGCGGCTGCGCATCAATGGCGCGCTGTAGCCCGGGTCAAACCAGCGGCGGCGACAACTGCTCGACCTCGAACACCTTCTGCACCGCCGGCCGCGCCAGCATGCGCTCCAGGAAGGGCGCGATGTGCGGCAGCGTGCGCGCCGGCCGCGCGAAGCCGCGGCTCCAGCGGCAAAGCATGAAGGCCATCGGATCGACCGCCGAGAAGCGCTGCCCCAGCAGCCACGGCCCGCCATGCGAAGCGAACTGGGCATCGATCTGGTCGAACATCGCGTTCAGCTTGGCCTCCGCCTGGGCTTTCACTTCCAGCGCGCCGGCCGCATTGCCCGGCGCCACCATGCGCTCGCTGTAAAAGTAGTGCTGCATCATCGAGATCATCGTGCCCGACAGCCAGACCAGCCACTTGTAGAACTGCGCGCGCTCCGGCGTGCCGAGCGCCGGAGCCAGGCCCGCGGCCGGGTGCGTATCGACCAGGTGCAGCACGATCGCCGCGCTTTCGTAGAGCACCTGCTCGCCATCGACCAGCACCGGAATCAGCCCGTTCGGGTTGAGTTTGAGGTACTCGGGGCCCTTGTGCGCAGCGTTTGCGCGGTCGACGAATTTCAGCTCGAACGGCACACCGAGTTCGCGCTGCACGAGGTGCGGCGTCATGCTGGCGTTGCCGGGGAAATAGTGGAGTTGGATCATGAAGTGGTGAAGACGCTTGCAGCCGAGCGTGTATTGGATATCATCGCTGCTACTGTACGGATATCCATATGAAGATCGCAGGACTCTTCGCCGGCATCGGCGGCATGGAACTCGGCATGCAACGCGCCGGCCACCATGCGGCCCTGCTGTGTGACGTGCTGCCGGCGGCGCAAGCCGTGCTGGCAGCGCGCTTTCCCGGCGTTGATTACCGCGACGACATCACGCGCCTGCGCTCGCTGCCTGCGGAGGTCGATCTCGTGTGCGCCGGTTTCCCGTGTCAAGACCTGAGTCAGGCCGGCCTCACTGCCGGGCTCGATGGCGAGCGGTCTGGACTGATCGGAGAAGTGTTCCGCCTGTTGTCGCGGCGCCGGGTGCCGACAGTCGTGATTGAGAACGTGCCCTTCATGCTACAGCTCAATGGCGGCAACGCGATGCGCGCAATCGTCGACGAGTTCGAGCGTCGCGGTTACCGCTGGGCATATCGCGTTATCGACAGCTATTCGTTCGGGTTGGCGCAGCGGCGAGAGCGCGTGTTTCTGGTGGCATCGCGCGTGCTCAATCCGGCCGAGGTGTTGCTCGCAGACGATGCGCCAATCGACCGCCTAGCAACCGCGCTCGGCGTTAGGCCGCACGGCTTTTACTGGACCGAAGGCCTCGGTGGCCTCGGCTGGGCGGTGGATGCCGTGCCGACACTGAAGAACGGCAGCACGATCGGCATTGCCTCGCCGCCAGCCGTGTTGATGCCTGACGGCCGCATCGTCAAGCTCGGTGTCCGCGATGGCGAGCGCTTGCAAGGCTTCGACACCGACTGGACGCTGCCCGCAGAAACCGTGGCGCGG
>JANOKY010000118.1:0-5470 GCA_031419635.1 Burkholderiales bacterium
CGAGCAGTTTGCGCAAGCGGTTGAACCAGCTATGGCAAACCTCGACCACCCAGCGCCGCGCTTTCTTCGTCGGGTGGCGCCGCTTGGCGGCGGCCTCCGTGCGGCGACCGACGACATGAGCGATGTAGCCGTGCGACTCGATGATCTCCAAGGCGCGCTTGCCGCGGTATCCAGCGTCGGCGCACAGGTGCTTGCTGCGCCGGGTGCCTGGGGTCTTGCGCTTGACCATGATGGCGGTCAGCACTTGATCGAGTTGCGTGACGTCATGCTCATTGACCCCGGTCACGACGATCGAAAACGGGACGCCACGGCCGTCCACCAGCAGGTGTCGCTTGCTGCCCTTTTTTTCCCCGACACAACCGCCTCGAACACCTGCCGCGCTGGTTGGGGCGGTCGTCCCGCTCCCGGCCCGGGCGCCGCGTGAAGTGCGGCTCGGGACGAAAGTTTACTATTTACGGATAAGTTCTAAGAATGCCGCGGGGCCAGTGTAGGCGCGGATTCCAGCCAACGTGTACGAGAGTTAGATTCCCTTCACCCGCTCCAACACCACTGGGCCCCTCGCGGGCATTTTGTTTCCCGGCCGATGAGCAGCGACAAGCCTCCCGCCAAACCCACCGCCACCTTGCTCTGCGTGGGCCTGGACGTTCCCGGCGCCACCTGCTGCGCCAGCCTCGACGAAGCCGCCGTCCACTTGCGCCAGGTCAGCTTCGAGGTGATGGTGGCCGCGGCACAGGCCGAAACGCTGCTGCACTGGGTGGCGCTGTCGCACGCGGTGCTCGACACCGCGGTGGTGGCGCTGCTGCGCGAAGCGCCGGCCGACGCGGTGCTGGCCGCGCTGCTCGAACGCGGTGTGCAAAACATGGTGATGCAGACCGACGCGCCCGCCGAAGCCTTGCAGCGGCGCATTGACATCGCGGTGCGGCGCAAGGCGCTGGACCGCGCCGCGCGCAAATCCTACGCCACCGACCTGGCCACCGGCCTGCCCAACCACACCCAGTTGCTCGAGCACATGACCCACCTGCTGGCCCTGCGCGAGCGCGAGCCCGCGCCGATGGCCGTGATCGCGCTGCGCATCGAAGGCCTGGCCACGGTGCAGGCCGCGCTCGGCATCGAGTCGTCCAACGTGCTGCGGCGCAAGGTGGCGGTGCGCCTGCGCGCATCACTTCGCGCCAGCGACGTGGTGGCCTCGATCGGCAACGACGCCTTCCTGGTGCTGCTGGCCTGGATCGACGCCGCCACCGACGGCGAGCGCGTCACCGCCAAGCTGGTGCAGTCGCTGCGCCAACCCTTCAACGTCGCCGGCTCCGACGTGGCCGTGGCCGTCAGCGCCGGGTTGGCGCTGTACCCCGAACATGGCAAGACCGCTGACGCTTTGCTGCGCCGCTCGGTCGGCCAGGCAGCGAGCCTCGCGACCGTTGGCCGCAGCGGTTTCGCCAACCGCATCGAGCGCGGTCCGAGCACGGCGGCCAACGACGACGCCTGATTCGGCTTTGCTCTGCCCGGTGAAGTGCATCACCAGAACAACGCCCACAAAAGCCCGAAGATGAGCAGCCACTTGCCGGCGTAGTACAGGCCGCGGTGCTCGACCTTGAGCTGCTTGGCCTTCAGGCGTACTTGGTAGGCGTAGTGGAAGAAGCGGTTGATGCCGCCGACGGCTTCGGCCTCGGTGTTCTGCGACGATGCGGCGGCCATCACGCGCCGGGCGAAGAAGCGGTTGAACGCGCGCATCGGCGCGGTCCGGAGCGGGCGCTCGATGTCGCAGAACAGGATCACCCGCTGGGCCTGGGTCGTGTTCTCGGCGTGGTGGATGAAGGTCTCGTCGAACATCACCGCCTCGCCGTCTTTCCAGTGGTAGCGCTGGCCGTCGACGACGATGTAGCAGCCGTCATCGTTGGGTGTGGCCAGGCCGAGGTGGTAGCGCAGCGAGCCGGCATACGGGTCGCGGTGGCGCACCAGGCGCGCGCCCGGCGGCAGCGACGCGAACATCGCGGCCTTGAGGGTCGGGATGCCGTGCAGCAGGGCCATCGTGCGCGGGCACAACTGCTCGGCGGTGGCCATGTCCTTGCCGTACCAGGTTAGGTAAAAGCGGGTCCAGCCGGTGCGGAAGAAGGAGTTGAAGCCAATGTCGTTATAGCCGGTGGCGGCGCGGATCGCACCCTCGTCGTTCAGGCGCACGGCCTCGTCGCGAATCTCTTGCCAATGTTCGCGCAGCGGTGCCAGTTCAGGAAACGCGTTCGGGTCGATGTAGGCGCGGCGCGGCACGCGCGAGAACAAATACATCAGCACGTTGATGGGCGCCAGCAGGATCGTGAAGTCCAGCGCCCGCTTCAACTCGAAGCGGTCGCGGCCGCGGAAATGGATGAACAGCGCCGAGCCGACGAAGGCCAGCAGCACCCAGTGGCGCAGCGCGAGGTGGGGCCAGACCAGATTCATCGCTGCACGTCACCAATGCACAGGTGCTTGTTGATCGCGCCGGCCCGCAGCGCGAGTGGGGAAGGGTCGTTGTGCATGGTCGGTCACTGTAGCGCGGCGCTATGCTGGCGTCATGAAGCCCCGCCAATCCCACCGCGCGTTGCTGGTCTTGCTGCTGCTGGCCGCGTGCGGTGGCGGTGGTGGTGACGGTGGCTCCAGCGGCGGCGGCGCAGAGCCGCTGCCCGATCTGCCGGCGCGCCGCGTCAGCGCGGCCACGCCGGTGGCGGCGGGCTGCACCGGTGGCAGCAGCACCGGCACCCTGTATGCCAATGCCGAAGTCGAGCCCTTCGTTGCCGCGCATGCCAACGACGGCAACCATCTCGTTGCCGCCTGGCAGCAGGACCGCTGGAGCGACGGCGGCTCGCGCGCCCTGGTCAGCGCGGTCAGCCTGGACGGCGGCGCCACCTGGCAGCGCACGCTGCACGCGATGTCGCGTTGCGGCGGCGCGGCGGCGGGTGCGGCCGGTGATTTCGAGCGCGTCTCCGACCCCTGGGTCGATGTCGGCGCCGACGGCACCGCGCACCTGCTCGGGCTGGCCATCAACGGTGCGTCGCTGCAACCTGGTTCGGCAAGCGCGCTGCTAGCCAGCCGCTCTACCGACGGCGGCGCCCACTGGAGTGCGCCGCAGGTGCTGGCGGCCGATGGCGCCACCTTCTTCAACGACAAGAACTCGATCACCGCCGACCCCACCGACGCGCGTTTTGTCTATGCCGTGTGGGACCGGCTCGACAGCGCCGGCCGCGGCCCGACGCAATTGGCCCGCTCATCCGATGGCGGCACAAGCTGGGAGCCGGTGCGCTCGATCTACACCCCCGCCAGCAGCGGCATCAGCCAGACCCTGGGCAACCGCATCGTCGTGATCCTCGCAGGCCCCGAACGCGGCACCCTGGTCAACGTCTTCACGCAGATCGACACCGTCAACAACGTCTCCGCCTCGCGCATCGGCCTGGTGCGATCGGCCGACCACGGTGCGACCTGGAGCGCGCCCATCTTCGCGGCCGACCTGCGCGCCGTCGGTGCGCGAAACCCCGAGGGCGGGCAAGCGATCCGCGATGGCGCGGGCCTGCCGACGGTGGCCGCGGCGCCCGACGGCAGCCTGTGGCTGGCCTGGCAGGACGCGCGTTTCTCGGCCGGCCAGCGCGATGCGATCGCGGCTTCGCGCTCGACCGACGGCGGGCGCACCTGGAGCGCGCCCGCCGCCATCAACCGCATCCCCGGCGCCGCGGCCTTCACGCCGACCCTGCATGTGCGCGCCGACGGCCTGGTGGGCGTGATGCACTACGACCTGCGCAGCAACACCACCGATGGATCGACGTTGCTCGCCGATGCCTGGCTGCTGACCTCGCGCGACGGCATTGCCTGGGCCGAGACGCATGTGCACGGCCCCTTCGACATGGCCGCCGCGCCCGATGCCCGCGGCCTGTTCCTCGGCGACTACCAGGGCCTCGTCAGCGCCGGCACCTCGTTCCTGCCGGTGCTGGCGCTGTCGCGCAGCGACACCGGCAACCGCACCGACATCTTTGCGCCGCGGCTGGATGGCATTGCCGCGGCCCGCGAATCACCGGCCGCTTCGCACTTCGCGCGCACCGAAGTGCCGATCGCCGATGCGGCCCGCATGCGCGCCCTGCGCAGCCAGTCGATCGCCGCGACGATGGAGCGCCGTGTGCCGGGCTGGCGCGAACGGGTGCAAGGGCGCGAGCGCTGACGCGGCGCGCAAGGCCCCGCGGCGGCGTGGCCGCGAGGGCCTTTCCTATAATCAAAAAATGTCGCGCCGCCTTGTTCTTGCGCGTGCGTTGCCAGCCCCTTGAAAGCCCCGGATGAAAGCCGCCGAGATCCGTTCCACGTTCCTGACGTACTTCGAGTCCAAGGGCCACCAGGTCGTGGCCTCGTCGCCCGTGGTGCCCGGCGACGACCCGACGCTGCTGTTCACCAACGCCGGGATGAACCAGTTCAAGGACGTGTTTCTGGGCTTCGACAAGCGGCCGTACAACCGCGCCGCGACGAGCCAGAAGTGCATCCGCGCCGGGGGCAAGCACAACGACCTCGAGAACGTCGGCTACACCGCGCGGCACCTCACGTTCTTCGAGATGCTCGGCAACTTCAGCTTCGGCGACTACTTCAAGCACGACGCACTGAAGTTCGCCTGGGAGTTGCTGACCGAGCATTTCAAGTTGCCGAAGGACAAGCTCTGGGCCACGGTCTATGCCGAAGACGACGAGGCCTACGACATCTGGTTGAAGGTCATCGGCCTGCCGGCCGAGCGCATCGTGCGCATCGGCGACAAGAAGGGTGCGCGCTATGCGTCGGACAACTTCTGGATGATGGGCGACACGGGGCCCTGCGGCCCGAGCAGCGAAATCTTCTACGACCACGGCCCGGCGGTGGCCGGCGGCCCGCCGGGATCGCCGGAGCAGGATGGCGACCGCTATGTCGAGATCTGGAACAACGTCTTCATGCAGTTCAACCGCAGCGAAGACGGCGTGATGCACAAGCTGCCCAAGCCCAGCGTCGATACCGGTAGGGGGCTGGAGCGCCTGTCCACGGTGCTGCAGGGCGTGCACACGGTATTCCAGGTCGACTTGTTCATGCGCCTGCTCGACGAGGCCAAGCGCGCGGTCGACGCCGCCGGCGGCGGCAACTGTGATCGTGAGTCGCCTTCGTTGAAAGTCATCGCCGATCACATCCGCGCCTGTGCCTTCACCGTCGCCGATGGCGTGATCCCCGGCAACGAGGGCCGCGGCTATGTGCTGCGGCGCATTGCGCGGCGCGCGATCCGGCACGGCTACAAGCTTGGCGCGAGGAAGCCCTTCTTCCACAGCCTGGTCGCGCCGCTGGCCGCCGAGATGGGTGATGCCTACCCCGAGCTGCGCCGCGACGCCACGCGCGTGACCGAGGTGCTGAAGCAGGAAGAGGAGCGCTTCTTCCAGACGATTGCCAATGGCATGGAAATTCTGGATGTGGAGATTGAGAAGGCACGCGTAGGTGATGCGAATCGAGA
>JANOKY010000119.1:0-6614 GCA_031419635.1 Burkholderiales bacterium
TCGGCGGCGCTGCGCTGGCTTCGCACTGAAACACCGCCCGGCCTGACCGGGCGCACTGCACCCATGGCCGAAAAGATCGTCGCCGTCAAAGGCATGAACGACCTGCTGCCCGACGAGGCGGCAGAGTGGGAATGGGTCGAAGCGCGGATGCGCGACCTGCTCGCGCGCTGGGGCTATCGCAACATGCGCACCCCGGTCGTCGAGCACACGCCGCTGTTCGTGCGCGGCATCGGGGAGGTCACCGACATCGTCGAAAAGGAGATGTTCTCCTGGCAAGACGCGATGAACGGCGACCGACTGACGCTGCGACCCGAAGCGACGGCCGGCATGGTCCGCGCAGTCATCGAGCACAACGCGCTGTACAACGGCCCGCTGCGGGTGTGGTCCATCGGCCCGGTGTTCCGGCATGAGCGGCCGCAGAAAGGCCGCTACCGCCAGTTCTACCAACTCGATGTGGAAGCACTGGGCTTTGCCGGCCCCGATGTGGATGCCGAGCTGATCTTGATGGTGCGAGCGCTGTGGCGGGAGCTGGGTTTCGTCGAGGGCCGACATGTGGCGCTCGAGATTAACTGCCTTGGCCAACCCGAAGAGCGCAGCGCGCATCGCGCGGCGCTGATCGCGCACTTTGGAGCCCATGCCGGCGTGCTCGACGCCGAGGCCCAGCGCCGTCTGCACAGCAATCCTCTGCGCATCCTCGACACCAAGAACCCGGCGCTGGCCGGCGTCGTGAATTCGGCGCCGAAGCTGATGGACTTTCTCGGACCCGAGTCGCTCGCCCACTTCAACGGCCTGCGTGCGCTGCTCGAAGGAGCCGGCCTGGCCTACACCGTGAACCCCCGCCTCGTGCGCGGCCTCGACTACTACAGCCTGACCGTCTTCGAATGGACGAGCACGCTGTTGGGCGCTCAGGCCACCGTGTGCGGCGGCGGGCGCTACGACCGACTGATCGAAACGCTCGGTGGCAAGCCCGCACCGGGCATCGGCTTCGGCATGGGCCTGGAGCGCGTGATGCTGATGCTGGAGGCCGCCGGCATCGAAGCGCCTTCGGATGCTCCGCAGGCCTACGCGATCGTGCCCGATGCCGCGGCCTTGCCCGTCGTGCTGAGAGCGCTCGACGCATTGCGCGCGGCGGATGTGGCCGTCGTCATGCATGCCGGCGGCGGCAGCATGAAGGCGCAGTTCAAGCGCGCCGATGCCAGCGGCGCGGCCTTCGCGTTGATCTTCGGCAACGACGAGGTGGCGCGTGGCGAGGTGGCTGTGAAACCCTTGCGTGACGCCAATGCCGCGCAGCTTTGTCGCAAGCTCGCCGATGTCGCCACCTGGGCGCATGAATTACGCACCGCATAATCCCGCCTTCGCTCGAAACGACTCCCCCTCATGGCGACCCATCTCGACCTGCAAGAGCAGGAACAAGTCGATCAGCTCAAAGCCTTCTGGCAACAGTACGGCAACCTGATCACCTGGTCCTTGATCCTCGCCTTGACCGGCTTTGCGGCCTGGAACGGCTGGAACTGGTGGCAGCGCGAGCAGGCCGGCAAGGCCAGCGCGATGTTCGACGAGCTCGAGCGTGCCGCGCAGGCCGCCGACGCCGAGCGCAGCGCGCGCGTCTTTGCCGACCTGAAGGAGCGCTTCCCGCGCACCGCCTATACCCAGCAGGGCGCCTTGCTCGCCGCCAAGGTGCAGGCCGACAAGGGCCAGACCGACGCTGCATTGGCCACGCTGGCGTGGGCCAGCGATAACGCCGCTGATGACGAAATCCGCACGATCGCGCGTCTGCGCGCCGCCGGCCTGCTGATGGACAAGAAGCAGTACGACGCCGCGCTGGCCCAGCTCGCCGCCGCCGCGCAGGGCAGGAACGCCAAGGAATTCGAGGCCTTGGTGGCCGATCGCCGCGGCGACGTGCTGTTGGCTCAGGGCAAGACGGACGAAGCGCGCACGGCCTACGAGGTGGCGTACAAATCCATCGACGAGAAACTCGATTACCGCCGCCTGATCGACGCCAAGCTGACCGCACTCGGCGCCGCCCCGGCAGCCGCCGCCAGTGGAGCCGCGAAATGAAGCGCCTGATCGTGATTTCCTTGCTGGCTCTGCTGGCCGCCTGTTCGAGCGACAAGCCCAAACCCACGCCGCTCGAAGCCATCACGCCGCAGATCGCCGGCCGCTTGGTCTGGAGCACGCGCATCGACGGTGCGGCGCCGGGACTGATCGTCAACGCGCGCGAAGGCGAGTTCACCGTGGCCGCGGTCGACGGCACGGTGCTGGCGCTGCGTGCCGACAACGGCCAGGAAGTCTGGCGCGGCAGCGCCGGTGCACGCCTGAGTGCCGGCGTCGGCAGCGATGGCCGATACGCCGCCGTGGTGACGCGCGACAACGAAGTTGTGGTCCTCGAACGCGGGGCGGTCAAGTGGCGCGCGCGGCTGAACTCTCGCGTCTCGACCGCGCCGCTGGTGGCGGGCGAGCGCGTCTTCGTGATGGGCGTCGACCGCGTTGTCAACGCCTACGACGCGCTCGACGGCCGCCTGCTCTGGACCCTGCAGCGCCCGGGCGAGGCGCTGACGCTGTCGCAGCCCGGTGTCGTCGCCGCATTCAAGGACACCCTGTTGGTCGGCCAGGGCCAGCGCCTGACCGGCGTCGACCCGCTGCGCGGCACGGTGCGCTGGGAAGTGGCCTTGGCCAACCCGCGCGGCACCAACGAGGTCGAGCGTTTGTCGGACCTGACGGGCCCCGTGCTGCGTGTCGGTGATGTCGTCTGCGCGCGCTCGTTCCAGGTCGGTGTCGGCTGCGCCAACGCCCAGCTTTCGAGCCTGCTGTGGACCAAGAACGTCGGCGGTGTGCAGGCCATCGGGGGCGACGCCGAGCTGGTGGTTGGCGCCGATGCCAGCGACCGCATCACCGCCTGGCGCGCCAGCAACGGCGACCTGGCCTGGAACAACGAGAGCCTGCGCTACCGCGGCCTGTCGGGCCCGCTGGTGGCGGGGCGAACGGTGATCTTCGGCGATGCCGAAGGCCAGGTGCACTTCCTCGACCGCGCCGACGGCAAGACCTTGCTGCGTCTGCCGACCGACGGCTCGCCGGTGGTCGGCGTGCCGGTGCGCGCCGGCAATACCATCCTGGTGGTGACGCGCAACGGCGGCCTGTTCGCCTTCCGACCGGAATAGGGTCGCGCGGCTGCCATGAAACCTGTGGTGGCCATCGTCGGCCGGCCCAATGTCGGCAAATCGACGCTCTTCAACCGGCTGACGAAAAGCCGTGACGCGATCGTTGCCGACTTCGCCGGCCTGACCCGCGACCGCCATTACGGCGACGCGCGCTTCGGCGAGCACGACTTCATCGTCGTCGACACGGGGGGCTTCGAGCCCGACAAGCCCACCGGCGTGGTCGCCGAAATGGCCAAGCAGACCAAGCAGGCCGTGGCCGAGGCCGATGCGGTGATTTTCGTCGTCGACGTGCGCACCGGCGTGTCGGGGCAGGACCATGACATCGCGCGCTACCTGCGCAGCGTCAACAAGCGCATCTTCCTGGTCGTCAACAAGGCCGAGGGCATGAGCGACTCGCCGCACCTGGCCGAGTTTCACGAACTCGGCATCGGCGAGCCGCACCCGGTGTCGGCCGCGCATGGGCAGGGCATCCGCAGCCTGGTCGATGCGATGCTCGAAGGCTTCGATTTCGGCAGCGAAGCCGAAGACAACTATGGTGACGGCGTCGAGCGGCCGATCCGCCTGGCCGTGGCCGGCCGGCCGAATGTGGGCAAGAGCACGCTCATCAACACCTGGCTCGGCGAAGAGCGGCTGATCGCCTTCGACCAGCCGGGCACGACCCGCGACGCGATCCATGTGCCGTTCGAGCGCGCCGGGCAGAAGTTCGAGCTGATCGACACTGCCGGTCTTCGGCGCAAGGGCAAGGTCTTCGAGGCGATCGAGAAGTTCTCGGTCGTCAAGACATTGCAAGCCATCGCCGACGCCAACGTGGTCGTGCTGCTGCTCGACGCCACCCAGGGCGTGACCGACCAGGACGCGCACATTGCCGGCTACATCCTCGACGCCGGCCGCGCGGTGGTGATCGCGATCAACAAGTGGGACGCGATCGACAGCTACCAGCGCGAGATGCTGGAGCGCTCGATCGAGTCGCGCCTGGCCTTCCTGAAATACGCCACGCGGCTGCACATCTCGGCCCTGAAGCGCCAGGGCCTGGGCCCGCTGTGGCAGGCGATCGCCGACGCCCACACCTCGGCGATCAAGAAGATGCCCACGCCGGTGTTGACGCGCCTGTTGCTCGAAGCGGTCGAGCACCAGGCGCCGAAGCGGGCCGGGCATTTCCGGCCCAAGCTGCGCTATGCCCACCAGGGCGGCATGAACCCGCCGATCGTGGTCGTGCACGGCAATTCGCTCGAGCATGTGACCGACAGCTACAAGCGTTTCCTCGAAGGCCGCATCCGCGCCCACTTCAAGCTCGTCGGCACGCCGCTGCGCATCGAGATCAAGACCTCACGGAACCCTTTCGACGACAAGGGCTCCTAGGCCTTCATCCACATGCCGCGCCATAGGGGCAACCCTGTGATAACGTGGCAAGCATTCGAACTTCCAACACGGAGTGAATATCGTGAGCAACAAAGGGCAGCTTCTACAAGACCCGTTCCTGAACCTGCTGCGCAAGGAGCATGTGCCGGTCTCGATCTACCTGGTCAACGGCATCAAGCTGCAGGGCCAGATCGAATCCTTCGACCAGTACGTCGTCCTGCTGCGCAACACCGTGACGCAGATGGTTTACAAGCACGCCATCTCCACCGTGGTGCCGGGCCGCGCGGTCAATTTCCACGCCCTGGAACCGAGCGAACCGAGCGCTGACTGATGGCCTGCTGAACACGGGCCGAGCGCGCGCACTCTTGGGTTCTTCCACCACTGCCATCGACCGCCAGGCCACGGCTGCGGGGCCGACGCGCGTGATCCTGGTCGGCGTCGACCTCGGCCCGGGCTCGTCCTTCGACGCCACGCTCGACGAGCTGGCGCTGCTGGCGGTGTCGGCCGGCGACGAGCCGGTGGCTAAGCTCATCGCCCGGCGCAAGGCGCCCGACGCGGCGCTCTTCGTCGGCTCGGGCAAGGCCGACGAAATCAAAGGCCTGGTGGTCGCCCACCAGGCGCATGGCGTGATCTTCGACCAGGCCTTGTCGCCGGCACAGCAGCGCAACCTCGAGCGGCACCTGGGCGTGTCGGTGGCCGACCGCACGGCGCTGATCCTGGACATCTTCGCCGCCCGCGCGCAAAGCCATGAAGGCAAGCTTCAGGTCGAACTGGCGCGGCTGCAATACCAGGCCACGCGCCTGGTGCGGCGCTGGAGCCACCTGGAGCGCCAGACCGGCGGCATCGGCATCCGCGGTGGCCCCGGCGAAGCCCAGATCGAGCTCGACCGGCGCATGATCGGCGAGCGCATCAAGACCGTGAAGAAGCGCCTCGAGGCGGTCAAGCGCCAGCACCAGACGCAGCGCCGCGCGCGCGAAAAGAGCGGCACCTTCCGCGTCTCGCTGGTGGGCTACACCAACGCCGGCAAGTCGACGATCTTCAATGCCCTGGTCAAGGCCCGAGCCTATGCCGCCGACCAGCTCTTCGCCACGCTCGACACCACCACCCGCTCGTTGTGGCTGCAGGATGCCCGCCGGCAGGTGTCGCTGTCGGACACCGTCGGCTTCATTCGCGACCTGCCGCACAAGCTGGTCGATGCCTTTCGCGCCACGCTGCAGGAGGCCGCCGATGCCGACCTGCTGCTGCATGTGGTCGATGCCGCCAGCCCGCTGGCGGCCGAGCAGATCGCCGAGGTCGAACGCGTGCTGGTCGAGATCGGCGCCGAGCGCATACCGCAACTGCTGGTGTTCAACAAGCTCGACTTGCTCGATCCGTCGCAGGTGCCGCGTGCGCTGCGCGACGCCGTCGAGCGCGCACCTGGTGTGCGCACGCCGCGCGTCTTCGTCAGTGCCAAGGACGGCCGCGGCCTGGACCTGCTGCGCGGCGTGATTGCCGAGCAGGTCGCCGGCGGCGGCTTGAACGCCGACGCGGTGCCCCCATATCCCGCCGTGCCTGTGGATCGGCAAGACGGCCCCGGCACCGAAGAGCCCCCTTACCCCGTAGAACGAGTCAAGCAAGCATGACCCCACGTTTCGAGCCCGACGCCCCCGCCCCGCTGGGCCTGCGCCTGACCGAACTCGGCCGCGCCGCGCGGGCCGTACTGGCAGCCGCGCTGCGCCGTCGCCGCACGGCCAGCAACGACGACGGCCGGATCTACGCCAACCGCAACGACGGCCCGCCCGACCTCGATGAGCTGTGGCGCGACATCAATCGCACGCTCGGCGGCCTGTTCGGCAAGGGCGGCGGCCAGCCGCCGCAGCGCGGCTCGGGCGGTAGTGACGGCAGCGGCGGAGGCTTCCAGCCCGACATGAAGAGTGCCGGCATCGGCCTGAGCCTGATCGGCGGCGTGGCCGTGCTGGTCTGGCTCGGCAGTGGCGTCTTCATCGTCCAGGAAGGCTGGCAGGCGGTGGTGACCTCGTTCGGCCGCTACACCCAGACGCGCGACGCCGGCATCCAGTTCCGCTGGCCGTACCCGTTCCAGGCCCACGAGACGGTGGC
>JANOKY010000120.1:0-1538 GCA_031419635.1 Burkholderiales bacterium
ATGTGCGCAGCGACCGCGCCCTGAACTCGGGCACGCGCAACGCCAGCATCCTCAGCCCCAAGCTGAACCTGATCTTTGGCCCGTGGGCCAAGACCGAGTTCTACGTCAACCTGGGCAGCGGCTTCCACAGCAACGATGCGCGCGGCACAGTGATCGCGGTCGATCCGAAGACCGGTGATCCGGCGGACCGCGTAACGCCACTGCCGCGGTCCAAGGGCTTCGAGCTCGGGCTGCGCACGTCGCCGTTGCCGGGGCTGCAGACTGCGCTGTCCGTGTACCAGCTCAATTTCGACTCCGAGCTGATCTTCGTCGGCGATGCGGGCACGACCGAGGCCGGCCGCCCGAGCAAGCGGGTCGGCTTCGAGCTGGCCAACTACTACAAGCTCGAAGACTGGCTGACGATCGACGCCGACGTGGCTTTCGCGCAGGCGCGCTTTCGCGACAGCGCGACGGACGGTACGCGCATTCCCGGCGCCGTCGAAGGCGTGGCATCGCTCGCGGTGGCGCTCGACAACCTGGGGCCGTGGTTCGGTGCGCTGCAGTTCCGCTACTTCGGCCCACGCCCGTTGATCGAGGACAACTCGGTGCGATCGAAGGCCACCGCGCTGCTCAACGGCCGCATCGGCTACAAGATCGGGCCGAAGCTGCGCGTCGAGTTGGAGGGTTTCAACCTGACCAACCGCAAGGTGTCGGCGATCGATTATTACTACACCTCCAGACTGCCCGGCGAGCCGGCCGAAGGCGTGACGGACATCCACTTCCACCCGATCGAGTCACGCTCGTTCAGGCTGTCGTTGAACGCGAACTTCTGATCGCACGCAGACGCAGCGCGACGTTTGGAGTTCAGGCTGATCGAGGCACCCGACCCATGTGGCAGGGTGCATGGTTTCGGGCCGGCTAAGATGGCCCACTTGACCCTACGTGCAGCCACCTTTCGTTCCAGCCTTTTCCGGCATCGCTTCATCTGGGCGCTGTGGCTGGCGCTGCTGCTGCCCGGCGCGCAAGCCGCCGCGGCGTGGCACACCCTGACGCACGCCGGCTCGGCGATCGGCGATTCGCAAGACGCCCCTTCCGCCCTTTGCTCGCTGTGCCTGGCCGCGGCCGCCCTGGGCAGCGCAGCGGCACCTGGTGAGCCGCCGACCCTGCCGCAGTCCGCGGTCCACGGCGGGGTGCTGCCGGTGGCTGGCCCCACGTTCATTCCGCTGCCAGCGCGGCTGGCCTACCGCAGCCGCGCACCCCCGTTCTCTCCACGCTGACCGTTGCCTTCGCCGGCACCTGCCTCGCCCCGCGAGTCGGCAGGTTGCGCATGACGTTCCGAGCTGGAGAGTTTCCCCATGCAAAAGTTGTTGTCGGCGGGCCTCGCGCTCGCCCTGGCCGCGCCCCTGGTTGCCGCGGCCGATACCCCGTCCGATATCGGTGCGATGCGGCAGGAGATCGCCGCCATGCGCGCGGCCTACGAAGCGCGCCTGCAAGCGCTGGAGCAGCGCCTGAAGCTGGCCGAAGCGAGCGCGGCTACGGCGCCTGCGCTGGCCGCCGCC
>JANOKY010000121.1:0-1676 GCA_031419635.1 Burkholderiales bacterium
CGCGACGCTGGCGATGCGCGGCGCGGCGCCCACCACCTTTTCCAGCGCCGCCCAGCGGCTCTTGAGCTTGGCTTGCTGGCTCTCTTCTTCGTCCTCGGCCAGCTCGTCCACCTCGTCGTCGATGGTGGCCAGCTCGTCGGCCTTCAGTCCCAGCTTGGCCAGGCGCGACTCGTAGTAGATGGCCACGGTGGCGCCATCTTCCTTGGCCTGCTGCATGTCGTAGACGCTGATGTAGTCGCCGAACACTGCGCGCGTGTCGCGGTCCGCGCCCGACACCGGCGTGCCGGTGAAAGCCAAGAAGGTGGCCTGCGGCAACGCGTTGCGCAGGTGCTGGGCATAACCCGCCTCATAGCGCTCCAGGTAGCGCGCCGGGCCTTCGGCCACATGGTGCGCTGCCGCGCTGGTGCCGTCGCCTGTGCTCAGGCTGGCGGGCAGCTTGCGTGTCTTGAGCTTGGCCTCGAAGCCGTACTGCGTGCGATGCGCCTCGTCGGCGATCACCACGATGTTGCTGCGATCCGAGAGCAGCGGGAACGCATCCTCGTCCTCACCGGGCATGAACTTCTGGATGGTGGCGAACACGATGCCGCCCGATGGCCGGTTGCTCAGCAGCGCCCGCAGTTCCTGCCGCGTGCCGGCCTGCACCGGCTGCTCGCGCAGCAGGTCTTGCGCCAGCGAAAACACGCCGAACAACTGGCCGTCGAGGTCGTTGCGGTCGGTGATGACGACGATGGTCGGGTTCTCCATCAGCGGCTCTTGCATGACCCGCGCCGCGAAGCACGTCATCGTGATGCTCTTGCCGCTGCCCTGCGTGTGCCACACCACGCCGCCCTTGCCGCGCACGCCGGGCAAACCGTCCGGGCGCGATGCCGCAATCACCTGCGTGATGGCCGCGCGCACCGCGTGGAACTGGTGGTAGCCGGCGATCTTCTTGACCAGGCCGCCATCGTCCTCGAACAACACGAAGAAGCGCAGGTAGTCGAGCAGGTACGCCGGTGCCAGCACGCCGCGCACCAGCGTCTGCAACTCGTTGAACGGCCCCAGCGGATCGAGCGTGACGCCGTCGATGGTGCGCCAGGCCATGAAGCGCTCGCTGTCCGCCGAGAGCGAACCCAACAACGCGTCGGTGCCATCCGAGATCACCAGCACTTCGTTGTACTGGAACGCGTCGGCGATCTGTTCCTTGTAGGTCTGGATCTGGTGGAACGCCTTCCACACATCGGCGTTCTGATCGGTCGGGTTCTTCAGCTCGATCAACACCAGCGGCAGGCCGTTGACGAACAGGATGATGTCCGGCCGGCGCGTATGGTGCGGCCCGGTGATGGAGAACTGGTTCACCGCCAGCCACTCGTTGCGCGCCGGCTCGGCCCAATCGACCAGCCTGACGAAGTCGCCCCGCGTTTCGCCGTCAAGGGAGTACTGCACCGGCGCACCGGTGACCAGCAGCCGGTGAAACTGCCGGTTCGCGGCCAGCAGCGACGTTGTGCCCAAGTCGGCCACCTGCTTCAACGCATCCTCGCGCGCCGCCAGCGGCACCGAGGGGTTCAGCACGGCGATGGCCTGGCGCAGCCGTTCGACCAGGAGCACCTGGCGGTAGTCAGCGCGCTCGGGCGTGTCGCCTTCAGGCGCCAGCTCGGGCCCGAAGCGATGCTGCCAGCCCACGTCGGCCAGCCAGCCCA
>JANOKY010000122.1:0-22432 GCA_031419635.1 Burkholderiales bacterium
ATTGCATGCCTACAAATTGGACCATCAAAACCCGCATCGACGCGACAGCTTCCGAGGTAAAACGCGGCGAAACGGGCCAGAACAACCGGGGAACTTCCGGCTAGTCTGAAGAGTTGCAGGTCCTCGGTGTCTTCATTGAGCGGGCCGCGCCGCGCCTCTCGACGCGGCCGTCCCTGCATGCGCGCCCAAGCCTACGGCGTGAGGTGCAACGAGCGCACCGCCACGTTCGGGCTCGTCAGCGCCAGTTGCTGCAGCGTGATGACGGCGGGCAGCGCGATGTCGGCCGACGCGCCGACGCCCGCGCGCAGCACCGCCACCAGCACGACGACGGTGTTGTTGGGCACCCCGGTGACGAGGTCGACGTCGAACTGCACGGTGCCCGAGTTCAGCGCGTCGAGCGTTTGCGTGCCCAGGCTTTTCCACAGCCGCGTCTGCCCCGTGGTGCGCACGAAGCTCCAGCCGCCACCAAAGGCGATGGGTGTCGTGCCGGCGTCGCTGTTGAGGACCTGGTTAACGGCCAAGGTCCACGGCACGTTGCCGGCGGCGTCGCCCAGCACCCAGGTCGCGGGGTTGCCCGGTAGGGCGGCGGCAGGGCCGGTCCAGCGCAGCATCACCGCGCGCACGTCGGAGCCCGAGCGGTCGAGCAGTCCGCGGTGGTGCACTACCACGTCGACGATCGCGCGGCTGCGCGCAAAGGTCATCGAGGCCGCTCCCACCTGGCCCTCGGGCACCTCGCCGTAGAAGTCGATCAGGTCGGCTTCGCTGGGTATGCCAGTGCCCCAGGGCTCGCGCGTGGCGTGCGGGGCCAACAGGGTGGCGTTCCATAGCGCGTTGTCGATCACCGGCACCGCGCGCTGTGGCGTGGCGCCTGCGGCCGGGATGATGACCACCGGCGCGCCGAGGTCGCGCAGCACCTCGCTGAAGTAGGTGTCCCAGCGGCCGTTGGGCACCACGCGCAAGTCATTACGGGCCGAGCGCAGCGCGGCCTGAAAGCGCAACAACGGTTGACGCTGGAAGGCGTTGATCAGCGGCGCCGCGTTGGCCTGCCGGCCCCACGGCAGGTTGGCCGGCCGCGCGATCACGGCCGGTGCCGCGCGCGGCCGCACGTCGGGGCTGCCGTGCCACGAGCGCGCGGTGCGGCCGTCGTTCTGCAGCGCCACTGCCGAGGCGCGGTAACGCAGGTCGTCTTGGTGGCAGCGCAGGTAGGTGGTGTCGGCCAGGTTCGGCTGATCGAGCCGCAACTCCCACACGCCGCGCGCGGCGATGGCGGCGCGCAACAGGCGCACCTGGCCATCGTTGAAGATCGCCAGGTCTTCCACTGCGGCTTCGGGCAGGCCGTTGACGCGCTGGCTCCACGTCCACGCCGGGTCGGCCGCGCCCACCTGAGTGCGCAGGCCGCGCCACACGCCCACCGTGGTGCCGACGTACACCTCCTCGGGAAACGCCGGGTCGCAAACGATCGCCGTGACCGGTGCCGGCACCCCCGCGCTGTCGGTGCGCAGCCCGGTCTTGAACCACGTGCTCGTGCCGTCGAACCACCACAGCGTGTCGACCGCGTTGTCGCGCGGTTTGCCGATGTTGCCGAGGTAGACCGCGCCCTTGGTGCCGCGCTGGCGCGGCGGCTGCCCGGCGGCGGCGGGCGCGTCGAGGTTTACCGCGATGTCGGTCCACACGGCGGAGGCGCGCAGCGGGTCTTCGCGCCGGCGCGAGCTGGCCGAGTCCTTCTGGATGATCGTCTCACGGCTCCAGGTGCCGGGCGGGCCGCCGTCATCGGAGCCGGGCACGCGCGCGTAGCGCACGAGGCGGCCTTCGCCGAGCACCCAGGCGACGTTGCGGTCCTGCCAGCGGCAGACGGTGACGCGCTCGCCGAAGTCGTCCTGCTTGGCGCGCAGGCCGGCGTTGGCGTCGCCGGGCAGCGGGTCGGGCGTGGCGGCATTGCCAGGTAGCGTGAACCAGGCGGCGCCGATCTGCGTCGTTACCAGCGGCGCCGCGATGGTGCGTGTCTCCTCCGTGTACCAGACGCGGGTGGTGCCGAAGATCAGCTGCCCAACCTGGTGCGTGGCCACGGCCGCAGGGCGCGAGGTGGCGAAACCCGCGGCGGTGGAATAGAAGGCGCTGCCGTTCAGCTCGTTGGACGACACGACGCCGCCGCGCGTGAGCATGTCGCCGTCCGAGAGCGTGTTGTCCGACGACGACCAGTTGCCGTTCACGTACTGGCAGATCCAGTGCTGCGGCTGGAGCGGGCGCGGCAGCAGGCCGCCGCCGTCGCCCGACATGCGGGGCACCGGCTTCCACACGCTGCTCGACAACCGCAGCACGCTGCCGTTGTCCTGCAGGCCTGCGGCGACGTAGCCCTCATTGCTCGGGTTGTGCGCGACGTAGTTGCTCTCCACGACCTGCAGGCCTTCGTTGCGCGGGTAGAAGGCGGCCGAGGTGGGTGGCGCGCCGGCGGCGCCGTCCTGGTGGCGGTCGGAGCGCGACACGCCGCCGTCCGTTGCGGTCCACAGGCGCGTGCCGCCGTTGCTGAAGTACACGCCGTGCACGTCGGGGTGGGTGCCGAGGCCGAGCGTGACCGCCGCGTTGGGCTGGCCGTACAGCAACGTGCCGGCGCTGGCCGCCACGTGGCCGACGAAGATTGCCGCCGCGATGTTGGTGACGGCGATGTTCTCCGCGGTGGTGAAGTCGAAGAAGCTGCCGCCGAGCACGACCCGATTCGGGTCTGCGGGGTCGACATCGACCGCGATGTCGTAGCTGCCTTGCCGGCCCAGGATGTCCTGCGTCACCAGCACCTGCGTGGCGGCCGGCGGGGCGGCGGTGTTGGTGACGCGGAAGAGGTCCGGCGGCACGTTGGATCCCGCGTCCGACACGGCCCACACCTGCGTCGGCGGCGTGGAGGCGGCGAGCGCGCCGCGCAGCGCCTGGTACGCAGTACCGGCCGGGGTGCCGACGGCGAACGCGACGCGAACGAACGCGGCGGCCGGCGGCGAGCCCATGTCGCGGCAATAGAGGCCCGGAATTGCTCCGTCCATCGTCCACACCCAGACGCGCGCCGGCGCGCCGCCCGGCACCGCCGCAGTCCACATCACGTCGCTGCACTGGCCGCGGTAGCCGTCGAACGGCGGCACCTGCACCAGGTTCCACGGTGCGTTCAGCCCGCCCGCGGCCGGACGCTGGAAGAGGCCGATGCGCGTGGCCGCGAGCACCGTGCTGCCGCCCGACTCGAGCGCGATCTTGTAGACGCCGCTGCCGGCGAGGTTGGTGGCTTCGATCTTCCACGGGTCGGCCTCGTCGGGGGTGGCCGGATGCAGCGCGTGCAGGATGCCAACGCCGCCAAGCGAGCTTCCGGGCTGGCCGTCGATCGGCGTGCTCACCTCGCCGGTGCCCACCCACACCTCGTCGCTCGCCTCGCTGCCGCCGAATTGCACCGCGATCGCGTGGCACGAATTGCGATGCGACGGCCGCACGATGCCCGCCGTGGCGGTTGCGGCGAGCCCGGCGAGCGATCGCCAATGCGCACCACCGTCGCCCGAATACCAGACCCCGCCGTTGGCCGACGCCGCGTACAGCCGCTCGCCCTGCGGGTGCACCGCGAGCGCGTTGATGCGCCCGCTGATGCGCGGGGAGCCCGCGTTCGACTGCAGCACGACCTGCGGGCCGAGCGGGATCCACAGGTTCGTGCGTGAACTGGCCGGGGCGCGGCTGCCGGGTGCGGGTGCGCGGGCCGAAGCCGGCCCGCCGCGCGACGCGCTGCGTGCGCCCTCGGCGTCGAAGTCCTGCCGCCGCCGCGCCATGAAGCGGCGCCTTCCGTTGGAATCGTCGTCCTTGCGCGCGCCGGCGCGGCCGGCGCTGGGCCAGTCGTAGCGGCTCACGTCGCCCCTCCCGGTGGAGGCGCCTTCGGCGGCGCGACGCGAATCCAGCCTTCTCTCAGCGCCGCCGGCTCGTCGGGCATCAGCGCGGTCTGCGTGGCGGCGAGGATGGCATCGGTGCGCCAGGTGGCCGGCGTGTCGCGCCACAGGAAGTTCTGGTCCTTGCCGAACACGCTCACCTTGGGCAGGCGCACCTGGCCCTCGGCGTCGAGATCGGTCTCCACCAGCACCGGCCCCGTGCGCAGCGAGGGTGCCATCGCGGCCAGGCCCTTGCCCACCCAGTCGCGCGCCAGCGCCAGCGCCTTGCGCGGCAACAGGCCCGAGCTGAGCATGACCTTGCCGGCCGGGTGCATCAGGATCGTCAGCGTCAACGTCTGGCCGATGTGCAGCAGGAGCGTGTCAGCTTCGTCGGTGCGGATCGCGTACGGATGCTCGATCGGGTCGGGCACTTCGATGTCGGACGCTTTCGCGTGCTGGCCGAGCTGGCCGCGGCTCCTGCCGGCGGCGGTTGCTGTGGCCGCGATCACCTTGTCCACCAGGCGCAGCCGCGTGTAGTCGTCGTCGACGAAGAAGCCGAGCACGCCGTCGTCGCTGCGCGCGAGCTCGCCGACGCGCACCGCGAATGCGTGGCGCTGCGCGGCCTGTTCGGCGTCGGCCCACTCGGCAGCGCGCGCCGTGTTGGACAGGTCGATGTCGGTGGGCGGCATCAGCCCCAGGCGCAGTTGCGCGCGCACCACCGCGATCGGCCGCCCGACGAGCCCGGCGACGTGCTCGCTGCCAAGCGTGGCCATGCTGTCCACCGTCCACAGCGTGGTGTCGATGGCACGCAGCAGCGCCGACAGCGCGCTCTCCTTTAGCCCACTCTGTTCGAGCGGCAGGCCGGCGCGCGCGCCGCTGTCGGCCGCCACGAGCGCGGCCGCGAAGTCGGCCAGCGCGCGCTGTGCGGGCGCCAGGTCGTGATGCGGGCCGGCATCGGCGGGGCCCTCGCGACCGGCCGCGATCTCCCACACCACGCCGCCGCTCACCGCCTCGTGCAGCAGCTCGCCGATGGGCGCGCCGTCGATGCCGAAGACTTCGAGGCTCTCGTCGAGGTGGTCGGGCAGCAGGAAGCCGGCCACCGGGTTGACCTGCAGCGTGGCGTCGACCTGATCGACGCGCGCTTCGATGCCTTCGGCGCCCACCGGCGTGGACGCCTCGACGAGGCGGAACAGCCAGCGCGCCGGCCGCAGCAGCCGCGGCGGCATCGCGAGAGCACCGGGGCTCGCGCCGAGCACGGCGCGCGTGGGCACGGCCGCCTTGTCGAGCGCCGCGCTCGGCAGCGCGAGCGTGCGGCCGAAGGCGTCGAGCAGCCGCGCGCGCTTCAAGCGCAACGCGCCGGCCAACAGCATCGACGGCGGAGCGGTCGGCGCCGGGTTCACGAGCGTGCCGGCTGCGTTGCCGCGGCGCAGGCCGTCTCTCACCGGCAGGCCGAGCAGCTGCGTGCGCACGCCGTCGAGGGCGGCGGTGACGAGGTCGAGGTCGCGCACCGCTGTGTCGAGCGCGCGATAGGCTTTCTCGGTGGCCTCGTCGATCAGGCCGCCGCCGGCGCCGGGCTTGTCGAGCGCCTCTTCCTTCAGCAGCCAGTCGTCGATGGCGTCGTGCAGGGTCATCGCGGCGCCGGTGGTGAGCAGCGCGCGGCCGGCGAGCGTGGCGGTGCCGCCGTCGATCGTGCTGCCGCTGTGTTCGGCGTCCACCGCGCCGAGACGCCAGGCGGCGAGCGCGGCCGGGTCCACACCCTCCACCGTCACCTCCCACTCGAGCCACAGCGGCACCCACGGCTGGGCCCAGGTGGTGACGGCGACGAGGTCAGGGTCGGCGCCCTTGTAGAGCGAGAAGCGGCGGAATTCGTCGGCGAGCAGCGTCTGCTGCTCGCGCACGCCGGGCTCGAGCGGCTGCGCCGCGGCGCGGCTGCTGAAACTGCCACGGCGGCTGCGTTGCAGCTTCGGACCCAGCGCCACGGTGGTGCCGTCGTAGGTGCCGTCGGCGCCGAAGCGCAGCACCGACTCGGCCTTGAGCCGTGAAAGCACGCTCGTGCGGCCCGCGCCGGGCGGCGCCACCGCGGCCGCGATCCATTCGTCGTGGTAGGGGTCGTGCAGCAGCGCCTCGCGCGCGAGCAGCAGCGCCTCGCCCGGCACGCTGCCGTTGCCGAGCGAGCCGATGAAGCGGTCGGCCGCGATCAGGCCGCTGATCTCGGTGATCGTGTGCGTGGGCCAGCGGCAGGTGAGCTTGCCGTCGGCCGAGCCGCGGCCGTCGTGGCCGTGGCGCAGGCTGCGAGCGGCGCCGCGCAGCGCCACCATCGGCTCGCTCGGGAAAGTCCAGCGCGGCGCCGGGCGGTCGACCACGCGCGCCTCGGTCGGCGCGAGCACCTCGCCGACGCGCGAGCGTGCGAGGTCGTTGATGACGGCGGTGGCAGCCTGGATCAGCGTCGGTTTGCCTTTGGTGGCGAAGACGAGGTCTGCGGTGATGGCCGCGCTGCCGGCCGCAGCCGGCCCGCGCGCGAACGGCGTCTGCGACGGCGTCTTCGCGACGGTGCCGAGCGCCGCGCTCTGCATCGCGAGGCCGACGACGTCGGCCGCGCGTTTGCGCCCGATGCCGAGGCCACCGCCACCGCCGGTCTGCACGCGCTGCAGATAGCGGTCGTTCCCCGCCGAGCCCGACGGCAACGACACGAAGGCACCCGCGTGCTCGGCTTCTTCGAGTTTCACCAGCCCGTCGGCCGAGCCGAGCTCCGACACTTTCTGCGCGGTGAAAGCCGCGATCAGCCGCTCGGTCGAGCGCCGCTCGTTCGGGCTCGCGCCGGCCGCCGATGCGAAGGCGGCAAGCAGGTCGTCGTCGTGGTGCCCGAGCGCCACGCTCACGTCGGCCGCCGCGGGCCGGCGGTCGACGCTGACAGCGCCCGCAACCGGCACGCCGTACACCGTGCCGTGCAGCAGCGAGGAGCGCAGGTGCCACGGCGGCGCGACGAAGCGCCGGCCGGCGTCGGTCGAGAACACCGAAGCGGTCTTCACCGTGTCGGCGACGATGAGTGTCTTGTCTACCGGCACGAAAGGCCCGGCTGCCGCAGCCCCTCGCGACACGGCCTTCACAGGCCGTGCCGCCGACCAGCGGGTGCCACTCTGCAGCCCGAGCGAGCGGCGCAGTTCGTCCTGCTGCTGCTGCTGCGCGCGGGTGGCGCTCTCGTCGCCCCACTCGTACATCAGGCGCCAGCGCAGGCGCTCGAGCAGTTCGTGCAGGCTCGTGTCGTTGCGCGCGGCGTCGAGCGGGTCGAGCGCGGCCTCGCTCCACCAGCCGGCGACAAGGTAGGCGGCGCTGTCGCCGTCCACGCCTTGCGGCGCGGCGGTGGCGATGTCCGCGAGCGGATCGTGGAAGGCGAAGCGGTTGAGAACCGCGTCGTACACACCCGACCAGGCGAGGCCGCCGCCGACGGTGCCGGTGAGGTCCTTGCGCCCGATCGGCGCGCCGGCCGCAGCGGCCGACGACGACGCCGCGTTGCCTTCGGCCCACTGTGCGAGTGGCACCGCCACCGCGCGGTCGGCCTCGATCACCCAGCCGGTGAGCACCGGATCGACGGCGCCGTTCGGCAGCACGATGCGCAGCACGACGAAGCGGTCGGGCAGCGCCGGCAGGCCGAGCCGGTTGGTGCCGGCGTCGTTGCGGTCGGCGAAGGTGCCGCGCAGCAGCGCGTCGGGCATGGCCCAGTGCAGGTGCACACCGCCGGGGCGCGGCTGGCCGGCATCGAACGGGTCGGGCAGGCCGGCCTCGGGGTCGGTGACCGGGCTCGTGCCAACATTGGCCACGAGCATCGGCAGCCGCACCATCGGCTCGGTGCCGTCGGGCGGCACGTACAGGGCCTGCAGGTCCATTGGCACCAGCAGGCGGCTCTCGCGCAGCAGGTAGCGGTCCCAGGTGGCGATCTCGGTCAGGTCGAGCGCCGCGCGGTCGGCGGCGAGGAAACGCTTGCCGCGCACGGCCTCGCGGATGACGTCGGGGCTGATGGCCGCCGCGGCGGCCGGCCGCGCGGCTGCGGTCTTCTTCGCCACCTTCCTGGCCACGGTCCTGGCCGCCTTCTGTGCTTTCGCCATCACAGCCCCAGGTTCGTCTTCACCGTGGCCTGCCACTTGGCGAGCGACACGGTGGGCTTGAAGGTGTCGAGGCCGAAGAACTTGCTGCCTTCCTTGTTGTCTGGATCCCCGAACACCTGCCGGTAGGGAAAGCGCAGCATCTGCAGCGCGAACTCGTTCGGCGCCAGCGTCGGTGCCACTGGCGGCGCCTTCGCGGCTAGGCGCTGGCGCAGCGTGGCGAGGTCGATCACGCCCGGCGCGCCGGCGCGGAACGGCACTTCCACCGAGTTGGCGTCGGTCAGCGGCGCGTTGGGGGCGCCGATCAGGTTGCCGGTGTTCTTGTTGCGAAAGCGCACCCGCGCCCGGCGCTGCGCAGGCGGCGCGTTGGCATCGAGCCGGGCGCCGAACTGGATGCCCTGGCGCGGCTCTTCCACGTGCACGACGGCCGGGACACCGTCGATCAGCACGAGCAGCACCGCGGGGGCCAGGCGCTCCATGCGCAGCACCTTCAGGCGGCTTGGGTGCGATTCGGCGGCGGTGGTGAGCGCGTCGTCGGCCACCACGTCGACCGCATAGGCGCGCACGTGCAGGTTGGGCCAGCCCGACACCACGCGCGAGCGCATCACGAAGCCGGTGATGGTGCCGCCCGCGCCTTCAAGCCGATCCTGCCCGACCGGGCGCCGGATCGCTCGTTCGGCCTCGTCGACCTCGGTGCGGATGTGCGGGTACACCGCCTCGAGCTGCGCGCGGTCGGCTGTGGACACCGTGCCCACGGAGAGCGCGCCTTGCACGAGCGCATCGGTCCACGCGCGGTCGATGTAGAAGAAGCGCATCGATTCCGGCGGCAGCAGCTCGGCGTCGGGCACGAGATACGAAAACGGCACGCCGTGCAGCAGCCGCAGCCGGGCGAGAAAGCGCCGCAGCTCGCCCGGCACCACGTGCAGGCCGTCGTCGGGGTCGTCGTCCGTCGCGACGTCGGCGTAGAGCTTGGCCGCCTTGATGCTCGCCTGCAGCGCCACCTGCGCGCCGATGAAGGACTTCATTGCGGGGCCTCCTCGTCATCGTCTTGCGCCGCCTCGGCGATGAGCCGGTCGAGCGCGTCGGGCTCGGCGGCGCGCGGCGCCTCTGCGCGGCCGCGGCGGACGACGGTGCCGCCACCGATCACGCCGCCGCCACCGACGATCACTCCGGCCTGCGGCACCGCCACGCGCAGCGTGCGCGCCAACTCGCCTTGCAGCGCGTTCTTCAGCGCCGGCAGCGCGGCGTCGGGGCTGGGTTGCTGGCCGGGCTTCAGCGCCAGCGGCACGGCGGTCTGCTCGAGCGCGGCGAGCACGCCCACGCTCGCGGCGCGCTTGTTCAGCGCCGCCAGGTCGATGCCGAGGCCGGCCGCAATCACCGCGTCGAGCTCGCCTTTGACTTCGAGCGGGCGGCCGGGGTCGGCAATCGGGCGGCGCGGGCCGAGCATCGCCGCCGGGCTCTGCGCCAGGGTGCCCACCATCTCGAGCGCGACGAAGCGCCCGAGGTCGGGCCGCGCGTGCGCGGCGCCAGCGAGGCCCGGCAGCGGGAACTCGAGCACCTGCGCCAGCAGCTCGCGCACGCGCCCGGCACCGAACTGCTCGGCACGAAAGCGCATCTGCGCCGACACCACCGACAGCTGCGACAGCGCGAGCAGGCGGCCGATCTCGAACGCTGCCGCGAGCGCGAGGTCTTCGCGGCCGTCGGGGATCGTGCGGCGCAGTTGATCGGCGCTGTGCGCGAGCGGCAGCGCCTCGGCGGCGGGTGCGTTCTTGACCGTGCCGCCGTGGCGCGGCGTCGGGAACGGCACACACGGCCCGCGGTACCAGGCGCGCACCGCGTCGCCGCGGCGCGTGGTGTGGTCGAGGCCGATGTGGCCGGTCTCGACGATCTCCGGGCCCTCGGGTCTTGGCGGCGGCGGCAGCGGGTCGGGCTGGCCGGGCAGCGCCGCCTTCTTCGGCCCGGGGTTCGGCGCGGCGCCGAGCAGGCCCACGTCGACGTCCTGCATCAGGGTTTCGAAGGTGGCGCCTTCGTTGGTGGTGAACGACCAGTGGGCGAGCACCGGGAAGCGGAACACCTGCTCCAGCGCGTAGAGCTGGATCGGAAGACGAAAGCCGATCCCCATGGTGTCGCGCACCAGGCGCTTGGCGTCGGGGTCGAGCGCGGCGGCGGCGATCGTCTGCGTGGCCTGCGACAGCGGCACTCCCTTCGTCCACTGCGCGCCGACGGCCGTCTGGTCGAGCGCCCCCGCGCCGTCGAGCGCCTGCCCCACCGGCGTGGCCGGCTTGGCGGCGACGAACTGCGCGAACGCCGAGCCCTGCACGCCGGCAGGCGCCTCGCGTGGCGCTGCAGCGCCGCCCGCGCGCCCTGCCGCAGCGCGGCCACTCCGGCCCACCGCGGCGCGCGGCAGCACACCCGCCGCCACGCCCTGCCCCTTGCCGCCCATCACCTGCACGTCAGGCCCGCCGGACACGTTGGCCTGCGCGAGCACGCTCCAGTCCTGCGCCAGTGCCCACTCGAACACCGGCACCGGCGGCTGCGGCTGCGGAAGCCTCGGCAATTGGCCCTCGACGTTGACAAGGCAGGCCATGTAGCGCACCGGCCTGCCGCTCGCCTTGTCGAAAACCGGCAGCCGGTTCGCCAGCACCACGGCGAGAAAGCCGTCGTCGTCGCCGTTGGCGAGTTCGGTGTCGTGCACGTCCACCTGGCGCACATGCGTGAGCAGCGGCAGATCCTGCTCGCAGGGGAAGATCTTCTTCAGCACCGTTTCGGTCACGGCGAGGAACAGGCCCTGCTCGACGTCCTTGTCGTTCGGGTCTTGCAGCGGCGTTCCTGCGGTGAAGCACTGCGCCACCGGCGTGGCGCCCGACAGTTCGGCCTCGCCTTCGGCCACGACGACGAGCGCGAGCCACGGCACCGGCGATGGGGCGGTGCCGCCGGCGGGGTTGCGCTCCCACGGCAGCGTGCGGCGCTTGAGCACGATCTGCGGCAGCCGGTCGCCGAACGCGCCTTCGGCGTTAGCGGGCGGGAAGCTCGAGAGGATCTGCTCGGGCGGCATCACGTAACGCGGCGCGGCGACGTGGAAGTGCGTGTGCTCGGGCTCGATGTCGAACGGCACGCCGCTCATCTCGCTCACCAGCTCGTAGCGGCCGGCGGTGATGGGCGGCATCACGTTCGAATGCAGGATGAAGTGGCCGAACTTGGGCATGGCTTTGGCGGGCGGGTCAGGCTGTGGTCTTGCGGTGCCGCGTAGGCGCCGGTGGTGGGGCCGGCTTGCGCGCCGCGGCGAGTGCGCGCGGCAGCGCCTGCGGCGCGGCGCGGGCGCTCGCGCGGGCCTGGGCGATGGCGCGCTGCGCATCGGTGCGCACCGGCCCGTCCCACACCAGCACGCTCGCCGGCGCCACGCTGCCGGTGGGCGGCGGCGGCGCGAGCGGGTCGAGCACCGCATCGAGGCCGCGCGCGGCCACCATTGCGATCACGCCGGCGGCGTCGAGCGCGGCCGAGCCCATCACGCCGACGAGCGACCAGTCGCGCCGGCTCGCCACCGTCACCACCACCGGCTTGCGCAGGCGGTTGGCGCCGCTGGGTTCGGGCACCACGTCGTAGGCGAGCAGGCTGCGGTTGTCCTGCGTCAGCAGCACCGGCGCCCGTTCGGCGCCACTCGCGTCGAGTGCGCGTGTGGCGCCGTCCAGGCCGAGCAACAGCTGGCGGTCGGAGACGGGGTCGCCGGCGGCACCGGGGTCGTCGAGCGCGATCAGCACGGTGCGCACCGGCGCTGCGAAGGTGGTGGCGACGGTGCTCACGCCCTGCGCCAGTTCGGCCCCGCTCACCCAGCCGGCAGCGCGGCGCTCGCGGTGCAGCGCGAGGTTCTCGCCCGACGCATGCACCACCACGCCGGGGCCAACGGCCACGCCCGATCCGGCGTAGGGCATCTGCGCGCCGGCGTGCCAGCCGACGAGCGCCGCGGTGGCATCGGCCGCCGCGCGCACCGCGGCGGCCGCGCGCAGCGCACGCCCGGCGATCGCCTTGTTCGCCGAGCGCGGCGGCGGCGCCGCACCCTGGCCGATGGCGACGATGCGCTCGGTGCCCTGCATCACCTCCACCTTCTCGGTCGCGCCGCCGGGGCCGGCGACGAGGTCGGCCAGCAGCACGCCGCCGGCACCGAGCAGCACCACCCGCGCCAGCGCCGCCTGCACCACGAGCAACGGGCGGTTGGCGCCGATGCCGGCATCGGCATCGGCATTCGGCAGCGCGAGCACCACGGTCTGGCCGGCGGCGAGCGGCGCGCCAGCGACGCCGGCCCGTGCCGCTTCTCCTGCGCGTGCGCTTCGTGCCGCGCGTGCGGCACCGGCTGCGGCCGCGGCACGCCCGCCCGCGCGCAGCCCCGACGCCTCCAGCGCCGCCCCGAAAGCCGCCAGCGGCGCCGCGAGCGCCGAACCCGGCCGCGCAACGAGCGCCACCGCGCCGTGCGCCACGGCGGTGGGCGGCACGCTGCGCGCGGCGATCACGGTGCCGGTCTTGATGATCGTCACCGCGCCGGGCACGACGGTGCCGGTGCGCACGGCGGGGTCGTCGACGAGCACGAGCCGGGAGGCGATCGAACGGCTGCGTTCGGCTTCCACCTTCGCGAGCGTCGGCGGCGCCACGCGCCACGCCTTCTCGGACCCTTTCACCATGGTGCGGCCGAGCGTGCGCCCGGGGGCGACCGACAGCCCCGCGGTCGCCGGTGACAGCAGCGCCACCACGACCGGGGCATCGACGAAGTGGTCGTAGACCTTCGCCGGCTTCACCGCGCCGACCACGGGCACCACCGTGGCGGTGGCCGACTCGAGCCCTTCGGTGAGCGTGCCGGCGAGCGGCGGCGCCTGCCTTTCGCCGCGCAGCGAAGCGAGGGCGGTGGGCGATGCGGTTTTTGCGAGGAAGCGGCCCGCGGTGGCGAAGGCCGCGTTCACGCCTGTCGGCGCGGCCACGAGCGTCGTCACCGAGCTCGCCGTGGTGCGCATCGCAGCCACCACGGCCGGCGAGCGCGAGAAAGGCAGCGGCCGCCGGGCACCGATCTCCACCTGGTGGTACGGAATCTCCGGCCCGCCGCCCGAAGGCACCGCGACGCAGGCGATGTCGAGTTCCGACAGCGCCTCGACCATCTTGCCCTTGGGCAGCTTGCGCTGGTTCGGATCCTGCGGCTGGCCCCACACGCCGAGCGGGAAGCGGCCGAACGGGCGCGTCTTGTCGACGAACGGCCAGCCCTGTTCGATGCCTTCGCGCAGCCACGTCATCTGCAGTTCCGGCTTGACGTTGCCGACGTTGCGCGGCGCGACGCCGAGCGCCTGGCTCGGCGGGTGCTGCGTGAAGAGCTTCGTTACCGGCGCGCCGATGCGCCGCACGCCGGTGGCCGGAACCTGGCTCGTGAGCGTGATCGAGAACTCCACCACCACGACGAACGGGCGCTGCGACGAGCCGTCCGGCGTGCTCTGCTCGCCTTTGCTCGGCAGCGCGCCGGTGTTCGTCATCACCGCGTGCGGGCGCGCCTTGCCGTTGTCCGCGGCATCGAGGTACTTGGCGATGAAGGCGGGGCCCGACAGCGGCTCGCGCTGCGCGCGGTCCGTGTCGCCGAAGCGGAACGTCAGCCCCACCGGCCCGACATCGAAGCTGACCTTGCCGCGGAAGTCAGGCCCCTCGACGTGGATGCGCGCGCCCAGGCTCACCGAGATCGTGATCACGCCGAACAGCCAGGTGTCGATCGTGACCCCGGCGCGGATGCGCACGTAGGCCTTCACGTCGTAGCTGAAGGGATCGAAGAAGACGATTCCGTGGGCACCGAAGGTCAGCTCGGCCCAGCCCGGGCCGAGCTTGGCCGAGGCCTCGAAGTAGCCGCCCACCATCAGCGCCTCGCTCGTAAGCGCGAAGTAGCTGCCGGCCTTGATGGTGATGTTGCTGCCGATGCTCCAGCGCAGACCCAGGCGCGGCACCACCGGGTAGCCGTTGCGGTGGAAGTCCGGGTGGTAGCCGCCGAGCGTGAACACGAATTCGCCGGCGCGCTCGCCTTTGAACCAGATCACGTAGGCGAAGCCACCGGTGAGCTTGATGTCGGGGTACAGCAGCCACGAGTTGTCGGTCAACTGGCCCTGCACCCACAGCACGCCCTCGCTGCTGGAAAAGCGCACCAGCAGCGCCACTTCGATCGAGACCAGCGCCACCTGCGGCCGCGGCAGCGCCATGCGCGCCAGGCCCAGCAGGTTGATGTCCAGCCCGTCGCCCACCTGCACGCCCACCACCGCGATGCCGTCGACGAGTGCGAAGCTGTTGAAGCTCAGCCCGGCGGCGAACCAGAACGTCCCCTTGTTCATCGGGAAGTAGTTGCCAAGCTGGCGCAGCAGCGCCATCGGATCCGAAGGCTTGGCCGCGATGTCGAGGGCCTGGATCAGCGGGTACTCGCCGAATTTCGCGAGGTCGGCCGGCAGCACGAGCTTCCGGTTGATGCCGAAGCCGCCGCCGATGCCGGTGAGGAAAAACGCCGGCGGCCCGCCGATCGGCCCGTTGACGGCGCCGATGGCGAAGAACGCGGTGAACTTGTTGTTCTGCGCGTCCTTGCCCTCGCCGTAGCCGCCGTACACGGTGAGCCCGTAGACGGCGAAGCGGCCGAGCAGCATGCCGAGGTACTCGGTGCCCTGCGGCCCTTGCTGCTTGAGCAGGCCGCCGGTGAGCGACACGCCGGCCATGTTGGCCGAGACCGCCAGGCCCGCCAGATCCACGGCCCAGCTGTTCGGGTCGAAGAAGGCACCGTTGGCGACGATGTAGGTGATCTCGAGGTCGTCCACCGCGCAGGTGAGACCGAACAGCGACACCGAGCCGTCCATCAGCAACGAGATGCGCTCCACGCGCCCGCTCGGGTTGGTGACGCCGAAGCCCACCTGCTCGAGGTAGAGCGGGCCGAAGCCCTTCTGGATGGCGATCCACCACGGCCCCGTGCCCTCGCCCGCCGAGAGCGTGACGGCCAGCGCGCCGTTGTCGTGCTTCTGAACGGCGAGCGCGGGCGAAAACGCGGGCTTGGGCGGCTTCGGCCCGGCGTCGCGCATCAGCCCCTGCGCGATGCCGTTGCTGCCGCCGCCCCCAGTGGCACCGACGGCGAGACCGGAGAACTGGATCTGCACCCCCCCGCCTTTGAAGGGGCTGCCGTCACCGGTAGGGTCGATCTCGGCATAGGCATGCAGCGCGATCGACTCGAGCGTGACGCCGGCGTCGAGCAGCGGCCCCGAGCGCCGGCCCAGGCGCAGCCCCACACCTTCGACCACCAGCATCGGCTTGAAGGCGAGCGGCGTCGTGTCGGGGAGGAAGCCGACGAAGAGGCCGCCGTTGCCGGACAAGCTGGAGTCCGGGACGATCCAGCGGTCGTCGTTCTCCAGCCAGAGCATCGTGTCGCCGCTGATGAGCTCGAAGCGGTCGTCGATCGACAGGCGCAGTCCGATTACGTGGTTGCCGGGGCCGCCCTTCGCGAAAGCGATCGTCACGTCGCCCAGATCAACCTCGATGTCGAGGCCGGCGAGGTTGGTGAAAAAGCGCTGCAAGCGCTCCACCAGGTTGGCCGGGTCGAACACGCCAGCGATCAAGCCGCTCGGGCTCGGCTGGTCGGCGAGCAGCACGCCGCGCAGCAGCGCGCGCACGGTGTCGCTGGCGGTGGCACCAAGCTGGCGGTCGAGCAGCGTTTGCACCGCGCCTTGCGCCAGCGCCACCGCGGCCACCAGGTCGGCCACCACCTCCACCGCGCGCAGCGCCACCTGCGCAGGGTCGGTGGTGTCGAGGGCGGCAGCGAGCGGGCCGTCGCTGGCCGTCAGCGCGAAGGTGCCGCTGTCGAGCGACCAGCGCGCGCCGAAGCGATGCGTGTTGTCCACCGCCAAGCCCACCGCGACGCGGCGGCCGAGCGGCGGCGCGAGGCCGGCGCTGACGGCGACGAAGGGCTTGATCGACACGCCGCCGGCATCGATCAACGCCGGCCCGAGCGCGAGCGTGACCTCGCTCAAGCCTGCCGCGCCGGCCGCCACCTTGAACGAGAGCCGCTCGATGCCCGGCACCACGAGGCCATCGGCCGCGAGGCTGACGACGCCGCTGGCCGGCGACCAGCCGAGCGAGACACCGAACGCGGTGACGGTGAGCGTGGTGGCGTCGGACGTCACGTTCACGCTAGGCGGAACGAAGGCGCCGACGCGCGTCGCGAGTGTCGCCAGGCTCTGGGTCACGATCGTCGGCACAGCAACGGTCAGCGCGGCGGCCGGGTCGGCAGCCCAGGCCTGCAGGCGCGTGCGCTCGAAGGCGACGGGACTGCCGCCGCGCAGCGCCAGCGCATCGCCGAGGTGGGCCACCAGCGGCCCCACCGGCGCCGGAGCCGACGCGAGTTTGTCAAGCAGGAAGGGCAACGCCGCCTGCGCCAGCGCGTTCAGCGCACCCAGGCCGGCAAAGGGCACTAGCGGGATGTCGGCCCCGGTAGCGGGCCGCGCCAACACTTCGAGCCCGTCCGCCCCGATGCGCGCAAGCACCGCGCGCCGGCCGGCCGCGATGCCCACGCCCGGCGCGCCGACGAAGACCTCGAGCCCAGCCGTGGGCGCGCTGTTCGCGGCCACGCGCAGGGTCGCCGAGACGCCGGACGACAGGCGCGCCGTCACGCCGGGTGCGGCCGCCCACAACGTGGGGTCGACCGTGAGCGCAAGGCGCGCCGCGGCGCCGTCGGCCGCCACGCTGAGCGATACGCCGGTGGCCAGACGCAGCGGCTCGCCGGTGGTGCCGGGCGCGCCGACGAGCGGCCGCAGCGCATCGAGCAGAGCCTGGATCCTCAGCGGGCTGGCCGCCAGCGAACCGGCGCTCGACAGCCAGCCGGCGGGCTCGGCGATCAAGCCCGCCAGCGGGCGCAAGGCGCGCTCGGCATCGCCCGCCAAGCCGTCGAGCATGCCCAAGGCATCGAGGGCCGAGTCGATAAACGGGCGCGCGGTGGGGTCGAGCCCACGCAGCATTTCGAGCGCCACATGGCCACCGATGGCCGGCGAGGCCTTCGCCAGCATGCGCAGCAGCGCCGCGCCGTCGGGCTGCGGCCAGATCTTGGCTGCCGCGGCCACGGTAGGCGGCGCGGCGCCTGCCGGGTGCCAGTGCAGCACCAGCGCCGGCGCCTGGCCGGCGGCGAACGTGGCTCGCAGTTGCAGGCCGCCGATGGTGGGCAGCGCGCCGTTCGGGCCGACGGTCAGCGTGCCGCTCACCCCGGGCGTCTGGCTGCTGAGCCCGTTCAGTGAAGCGGTGAGGTCGGCCTGCCAGCCGAACCGGCCGCCGCCCGTGGTGGCGTCGGCACCACCGCCTCGCACGCGCACGCTGCGCGCTGCCAGGTCGATGCCGTCGGCGAGCGTCGGCCCGAGCAAGGAAGCCAGCGCCGCCTGCACCTGCGCGCCGGCGGCGGCGAGGCGTTGCTGCACGAGCCCGGCCGGGTCGAGCACGAGTTGGTCGAGTGCGCTCGCTACCACGCCGCCGTTTGGCGCTGTGAGGCCGAGTGCCTGCATCAGGCTCGACAGCGCGAGCGACGCGGCCCCTTGCAGGTCGGCGGTCACGCGTTGCACCGCAGCCGACACCAGCACGCGCGCTTCGGGCAGCACCGCGTGGGCGGCCGCGCCGATACCGGCGCTGTTGCCGAGCACCAGCGTCTCCCAGCTCTGGCCGAAGACGCGCGCGTCGTGCAGCGCCAGGCGCGCGCTTGCACCCCCTGCGGCGCCGAGTGGCTGACCGAGTGGCAGACCGAGCTCCAGCGTCAGTGCGCGCAGTTCGAGGTCGGGCGACGCCGCGAGCCAGCCGATGCGGTCGGTGATGCGCAGCGTCAGCCGCAGCTCGCGTATGCCACCGGGGCCACCCGCGCCGGCCGTGGCGTCGAACGCGAAGAGGCCGAGCGACGCGAAGCCGTCGATGGCCACCGTGCCGCTCGCCACCGCCGGCAGCGTCCAGCGCAACCCCGCCTGCACGCCGCTGGCGCGCGGCGGCTCGCCGCCGCTTCTCGCCATCGCACGCGCCGCGAGGCCGGCGGCGACGATGGCGGTCATGGCGCGATCGATCTGCGCCGCATCCACCTCGCCGAACAGCGCCTGCACCCTCAGGCCCGCGCGCACTGCGGGTGCCGGCACCACGGGCAGCCGCAGGTCGGCCGCCGGGTCGGCCAGCGGCGCCAGTGCCATCAACGCGAGCACCAGCGTGCGGCCGAGTGCGAGGTCGGCGTCGTCGGGCTCGTCGGCATCGGGCGGCGGCAGCAGGCGGTGCAGCAGCCGCAAGGCGTCGGCCGTGGGCTGGATCGACAACGCAGTAAGTGAGATCGCAGCCAGCGGCGTGCCCAGCAGCAACAGGTCCTTCACCGCCGGATGCGCGTCGGCGGCAAGGCGCGCGGCATGGCCGGCGCCGGCGAAGGCGACGAGCGCGATGTCGCTGGACACCTCGGACAGCGTGTCGAGCAGGCGTGCCAGGCGCGCGGCCTGCTCGGGCGTGCCATCGGTGGGGCTGGTCGCGGCCCGGCAATCGGCACGCGAACCGAGCACCACGTACCAGTCGCCAACGGCAGGCGCTGCGGGCGCAGCGAACATCTGCGGCGCGAGCCCCGGCGTCGACAGGTCGACCACGCGCGCGCCCGGCGGCAGCGCAATCGCGTCGCGGGCCAGCGCGACGTACACGGTGGCGGCCGGTACGCGGCCGAACTCGCGCTCGATGTCGAGCGTGGAGACGAGCTGCGCCGCGCCCACGGCGAGCGTGCGCACCGTGATGCCAGCTGGCGCACTGGGTGGCGGCACGATGCGGCCATCGCCGCCGAGCCAGCGCTGTGCCAGCGCCGCGAGGCCGTCTTCGAGCGCACGGCCGAACACCAGCTCGCGCACCTCGCGCGCGACGCTGCTTTCGGCTTTCAGTGCGGCGGCCAGCGCGGCGGCGCTCAGGCCGTCGAAGCCGGGCCGCCACTCGCGCAGGCTCTCGGGCGCGGCGAAGAGCCGCAGGTCCAGCCCTGCGGGCGGGAACCAAAGCGCCACGTTCGGCAGGTCGGCGCCGAGCGCGAAGCGGTAGGGGTCGTCGGGGTGGCCCGTGCCTTCGACAAAGCCGCGCGCGAATCGGCCGGCGCCGGTGGAGGTGGTGGCGAACAGATCGGCCAGCAGCGACATGGCCTCATGCGCACGGTCGCTGAGCGCCAATCGTGGCAGCCAATCGGCGATGGCGGCCCGGGCGTCGCCCGCGAAGTCGGCCAGGCGCAGGCGCGCAAAGGTTTCGGGGTTGCCGCCGGTGCTGCCATCGCCGGCGATCCAGCCGAAGGCCTCGACCACGCGACCGAGCAGCCCGCCGGTGAGGCGGCCGAGATGGCCGACGAGCGCCTCGAGACCGTCCCAGGCCTGCGGCGGCAGGCTCACCGAGCCGTCGGCCGCGATCTGCGGCAGCGCGATCGGCAGCTCCAGGGTGTCGGTCTCGAGCACCAGGTTCGGTGCACTCAATCCGGCCGTCAGGCGCGTGGCCGGCGACCACCCGAACGCGAGCCCGACGTGGTCGGCGCGCAGCGCCAAGCCGCCCTCGAGCTCGAGCCGCGCCTGCGGCGGGTTGACGCCGCGCTCGCGCACGGTGAGCGAAGCCGCCACATCCGACAGCAACTCGCAGCGGCGCGCTGCGAGGTCGAGCGTGGCGATGCCAGCCGCGAAGCGCGTGACGACGACGGTGCAGCCGCCACCGAGTGTGTCGACGTTGGTGGTGGCGGCCAGGCCGATGTGCAGCTTTGCGCCGATGGCGAAAACTTCGAGATTCAGCGGTCCGATGAGCGCCAGCCGCCACGGGTCGGCCTCGGTGCCGGCGCCTTGCACCACTGCGGCGGCTTCGGTCGCATCGGCAATCGCGCTGCGCAATTCGCCGAGCACGCTGGCTGCCGCTGCCGGCACGCCGACGAGTTGCTGCCAGTAGCCGCTCACCGCGGCCACTGGGTCGGCCATCAACGCCGGCAGCGTGACGGCGCCGACGCCGGCCGGTGGGTCGAGCCCGAGCAGCCGGCGCGCAATGCCGAGCGCGCTGCCCAGGCCCGCGAGCAACTGGTCGGCGATGGCGTCCACCGTGTTGCCGGCGGCGTCCATCACCGCATCGGGCGAGTTCAGGTCGAGGGTCGGGTAGACGTGGTTGCCGAGTTGCACGCCGTCGGCGGCGAGCACGAACACGAGCTTGCGCTGTGCATCGAGGCCGAAGCCGATGCGCAGCGTCTCGGCCCGCGTTACGGTGGGCGCCGTGACGTTCAGCACCGGGCTTGCCGCCGTGCCGGCCGCGGCCCACACGCCGAAGCTCGGCAGCGCGACGGCCGCGCCGCTGGCGAGATCGATGCGCAAGAGCTGCGCCTGCGCTTGCACGCGCGCGCTCGCGTTGCCGAGCTCCACACCGAGCGTCGGCGTGAGAAGCGGGTTGCCGCTCGGGCCGGTGGCGAGCTCGAGACCCAGCACGACTCTGGCGCTGCCGAGCGTGAGAGTGACGCGATCGGCGCCAGGTGCGGCGCCGATCAGGCTGGCTAGATGAGCCAGCCAGTCGGTGCGGCTTTGCGTGCCGGTGAAGATGCCGCGCACCCACCCGGCGAGGGCGATCGGGCCTTGCGCGACGAGCTCGGCGATCGGGAAATCGAGCACCGCGTCGCCACTCTTCAATCCGAGCAGGCCGCCCAGTGCCGCGATGGCCGGCGGCGCACCCGCTTTATCGGCCTGCGCCTTGACCAGGCCGAGTACGAGTTCGAGCACTGCGTCGTCGAGCTGCTCGGCGCTGTCGGCGGCCACGCGCAGGTCTTGCGGGGCCAACGCGCCGGGCAGTTGCAGTCCGGCGAGCGCGAGCGCAAAGCGCGGCTGATTCGCGCCACCCGCGGCGGTGGGCACTTCGATCTCGAGGCCGATGCCACCCAGCCGCGCCTGCCCGGGCACCGCGGGTGCGGCGTCGAGTGTCACCTGCGTGGCGATGCGAATGCACCCGTCGTTGGTGCCGAGCAGCAGCGGCTCGCTTACCCCGGGCCCGCCGTCCTTCTTGACGCGGAAGAGCGGCATCGTGAGCGTGGTGTGGGACACCGGCACCGGTGCCGCCGTGCGCACGCGCACCCCCAGGCCCACGTGCAGGCCGTCGGCGCGGCCTTCGTCGAGGGTGAGCGCAAAGAGCAGCGGCGGCTCGGCCACCTCCACCACCGGCAGCCAGATGACACCGGCCTCGGTGCTGCGGTCGGCGCCGCCGAGCGCGGCATCGACGAAGGCGATGAGGGCCTGCCGCTGGTCGGCATTGCCGAGCATCGACTTCAGCGAGGCGGCGGGGTCGGAGAACCAATCGGCGTTGGGGCTACCGCCGGGCGTGAAGATGCCCAACGCCACGGCGAGGTCGCCGAGGATGCCGAGATCGCTTTTGCCGACGGCCATGGCGGCGGACCCTTCAGCGCCGCGTGACGGTGACTGCGGGCTTCAGCCCACTCGAGCCGGCGAAGCGGTGCCGCGCCATCGGCACGATGCCGACCCCGCGTGCACCGGCCACTACCTCCACCGGCACCAGCAGGTTGCCGCGCGCGTCTTTGCCGGTGGCCGCGGCGATGCCGCTGACCATCCCGAGCACACATTGCCAGGCAAAGGCGACGAGCGCGTCGCCCCACAAGTCCACCACCAACTCGGGCCCCGAGGGCCGCTTCGAAGCCGCGGCGTACAGGCCCGCCGGCTCCTCGGCGGAGCCCACCGCGAACAGCACCTGCACGGAGCCAGCGCCCACCTCGTCGCAACGCACAGCGATGGTGACGTAGATCTGCCCTTCGGCCACGCGCACGTCGAGCTTGCCGATGTCGATGGCGAGCTGGTTCGCCCCGTCGACCCACACGATCTCGGAGCGCTGCGTTGGCCGCACCAGGCCGGCGGCGCGGCGCGCGGCGACGCGTGCGAACTCGGCGAGTTGGGCACCTTCGACGAACACCGTACCGAAGACCTCGCCCTCGCGCATCGCCGGCAGTTGCGCAGGCAGGCGTCCTGCACGGCGCTCATCCGCGACGAAACGCGAGTATTCGGGGACCACGCTGTCGTCCATCACCCTCGCTCCAGTGGCCGCCATGATACGGAAAAAAGCATCTGGACAGCAAGCGGCAGTGCGGCCCTAGAGGCCCGACCCCCCTAGGAGCCTGTCGGACTTGGGAGCATCGGCTGCAAATTGACCGCAGCGGTCCATTTTTCGTCAGCTTCTTGGCCCATAGCTGTGGCTATGAGCCGGCGAACCTGACAAAAACTGTCCTCGCTGGGGCCAATTCTCGCTTCGACGCCCCAAGCCCGACAGGCTCCTAGTCTTCGGTTCCGGCCAGCCGGCGCTCGGCGCGCTCGACATCGTTGCTGAGCCGCCCGGCCAGCAGCTCGATCAGATGAAACCCGAAGGCCGGGTTCTGGTAGTAGAGCTGCTTGACCGTGCTTTCATGAATCTCCAGCA
>JANOKY010000123.1:0-3894 GCA_031419635.1 Burkholderiales bacterium
CAGGACCTGTTGGCCGTGCTCGATGTGCTGGCCTCTCCCGGCCAGGCGCTGTCGCTGGCGCGCGCGCTGAAGAGCCCACTGTTCGGCGCCAGCGACGCCGAGCTGCTCGCACTGGCGCAGCGTGCGCGCGAAGGCGGCGGCTGGTGGCCGGCCTTGATGCGCTGGGCTGACGACAGCAGTGCACCCGCGGCCCTGCACCGCGCGGCCACGCTGCTGGCCGAGTGGCACGACGCCGCCCGCACGCTGCCGCCGCACGACTTGCTCGACCGCATCGTCCACCAGGGCGAGCTGCTGCCGCGCCTGGCCGCGGTGGTGCCGCCCGAGCGCCATGCGCGGGCGATGGAAGCGGTGCGTGCCTTGTTGGCCGCGGCGCTCGAACTCGATGGCGGCCGCTACGCCTCGCCCTACAACTTCGTGCGCGCGCTGCGCCAGCGCAAGGTGCTGGCGCCACCGGCCCAGCGCGTTGATGCCGTGCGCCTGCTCACGATCCACGGTGCCAAAGGTCTCGAAGCGCGGGTGGTGTTGCTGATGGATGCCGACCCCGAGCCGCCGCGCATCGAAACCGCCACGCTGTTGATCGATTGGCCGGTCGAGGCGGCGCGGCCGCGGCGCGTCGCCTTCATCGCTTCCGAAGCCCGCTGCCCGCCCTCGTTGCAAGGCCTGCTGGATGACGAGCGCGCGGCGCGTTCGCGCGAAGAGCTCAACGCGTTTTACGTCACCATGACGCGTGCCGAGGAGCGGCTGATCGTCAGCCGCACGCCACCGAGGAGCGAGATCCCGGCGCCGTCGTGGTGGGCGCGGCTGCAAACGCTGGCGTGTGACTGGCCGTCGACGCCACCGCCCGATGGCGCCGAGCGTGCCAGCCTGGCCGAGTACGGGGCCTTGCCCTTGCACCGGCGTGCAGCGGCGCCCGCGAGCGAGGCGCTGCCGACGCGGGACGAGCGCAGCGCGCGCCTGGGCCAGGCCGTGCACCGCGTGCTCGAATGGGCCGCGGCGGCGGCTTCGCCCGAGCCGGAGCGCCTGGCGATGGCCGCCGCGGCCGAGTTCGGCGTGGCCGACGTTGCCGCCGTGCAGGCCATCGCCATACGCATCTTGACCAGCGCCGACTGCGCGCGTTTCTTCGACGCGGGCGCACTCGCCTGGGCCGGCAATGAAGTGCCGGTCACTGGCGTCGAGGCCCAGGCCGGCGAGCTGCTGCGCATTGACCGCCTGGTCTGCACCGCGGGCAGCGAAGCCACCTGGTGGGTGCTCGACTACAAACTCGACAGTACCCCGCAACACAACGCTGCCTACCGCGACCAGCTCGCCGCCTACCGCCGCGCCGTGCAAGCGCTGCAACCCGGCCAGGCCGTGCGCGCGGCCTTCATCAACGCCAGCGGCGAGCTGCTCGAACTGCCCTGACTGCCTCCTTCCCTTTCGCTGGGGGCAACGCAAAACAGCCGCGCCTTTCAGCGCCTGTTCAAGCCATCGCACAGTGGCGCAACACGCTCCAATCGAGCGGCACCCCTTGCTGGTTTCCCGCCCGCCGCCGTTACCCATGCCCGCCACCGCCGCCCCTGCCGCCGCTGCACAAGCCGTGCGCAAGCTTGGCCGCTTCGAGCTGCGCCACTTGCTCGGCCGCAGCGCGCGCAGCATGGCCTGGCGCGCCTTCGATCTGCACAGCGTGCAGGAACTGGTGCTGGTGTTGCCGCGCCAGCAGCCGGCGGACAAGCGCGCGCTGGCGGCCTGGCTCGAGCAGGCGCGGCGCGCGGCACGCCTGGTGCATCCGAACCTGGCGCCGGCCATCGAGCTTGGCGAGCAGGAACACTGGCCCTATGTGGCCTACGACAACGCCATCGGCCCGACGCTGGCCGAGCGCCCCGCCGCACGCGACGGCGAAGCCGCTGCCGACATCGCGCGCTGGATGGCCCAGGCCCTGGCCGGCCTGGCCTTCGCGCACGACGCCGGCCTGGCCCACCACGATCTGCAGCCCTTCCTGCTGACCCTGGCCGACAACGGCGCGCTGCGTGTGCTCGGACTCGAAGTCGCCGCCGCCGACAGCGATCAGCACGCACCGAACGATGCCAGCGAAGCCAATGCCGAGCTGCGCCGCTCGCGCAGCGCGGCCGAGCGCGACGTGCTCGCGCTGGCCGTCGTGATGCACAGCCTGCTGGCCGGCGCCCCGGCGCTCGACCAGCCCGATGTCGCCAGCGTCATCACCCGGCTGCCGCCGCAGGGCCGCGAAACCCTGCGCCTGCCGTGGGACTTGCCGCGCCCGGTGGCCGAAGCCCTGCGGGCGATCACCAACCGCGCCACCGACCGCCAGCCGCGCCAGCGCTACCGCAATGCGCGCACTCTCGCGCGGGCCCTCGAGGGCTGGCTCGAAGCCGACGCCGGCCAGGGCACCGATGCCCATGCGCAACTGATCGAGCGCGTGCGCCAGATCGGCGTGCTGCCGGCCCTGCCTGGCGCCGCCGCACGCGCGGCGCGGCTGGCGCTGATGGAGCGCGAACACAGCGAAGAGCTGGCCCAGGTGGTGCTGCGCGACCCGGCGCTGTCGTTCGAGCTGCTCAGGAGCGTCAACAGCGCCTCGGTGCGTGGCACCCAGGTGTCGGGCAATGGGCCCGTGCTGACGGTGCGCCGCGCGATTGCAATGGTCGGCCTGGACGGTGTGCGCCGCAGCGCCCTGGGCCTGCGCCACTGGCCCGGCCCGCTCGACTCGGCCGGTGCGCACGAGCTCGAGCAACGCGTCGAATTGTCGTTGCGGGCCGCCCGCGTGGCGCAATCGCTGCGGCCGGCGGGCTACGACGCCGAAGTCGTGTCGCTGGTGGCGCTGATGCAGAACCTCGGCCGCTTGGTGGTGCAGTACCACTATGCCGACGAGATGCGCCAGGTCCACCGCCTGATGCAAGCAGCGCCCGCGGCACAGGCCGACGACCCCGACGAGCCCGGCATGAGCGAGCGGGCCGCGGCCTTCGCCGTGCTCGGCGCCGACATTGAAGGCATGGGCGCCGCGGTGGCGCGCTGGTGGGGCATGGACGACGCCGTGCTGCACATGATCCGCCGCTTGCCACCGCAACTGCCGGTGCGCCAGGTCGACAGCGACGACGACATGCTGCGCTGCGTGGCCAGCGCCGCCAACGAGGCCATCGATGCGCTGGCGCTGCCGATCTTGCAGCAGACCGCTGCGATCGAGCGCGTGGCCCAGCGTTACGCCCGCACATTGAACGTGACAGCTCGCGACATGCAGGCGGCGCTGCAGGCCAGCGCTGGCGGCACTGGCAACGAACCAGACAACGACAACCAGGCCGCCGCATGACATCCAAACCCGTCCCGCCACAGATCGGCCGCTTCAAACTGATTCGCGAGCTCGGCCGCGGTGCGCAGGCCGTGGTCTGGTTGGCGCACGACACGCGGCTCGAACGCGAGGTGGCCTTGAAGCTGCTCGACGGCAGCGGCGACGCGGTCGGGCCCTGGCTGCACGAGGCGCGCGCGGTCAGCCGCCTGTCGCACCCGCACATCGTGCCGGTGTTCGAGGCCGACGAGGCGCGCGAGGCCGATGGCCGGCCGTACCTGGTGTTCGAGTACGTCAACGGCCCGACGCTCAGCGCCCACTTGCGCCAGCGCGGGGGCGCACTGCCGGCGCGCGAGGCGGTGACGCTGATGCTCGGCGTGCTCGACGCCTTGCGCGCGGCGCACGACTGCGGCATCGTGCACCGCGATCTCAAGCCTTCCAATATCCTGATCGATGCCGACGGCCGCGCGCGGGTGATGGACTTCGGCATCGCCGCGCGCATCGCCGACGATGGCAGCGACGATGCCGGCACCATCTGCGGCACGCCCGGCTACATCAGCCCCGAGGCTGCGCGCGGTGCGGCGCCGCGGCCGGCGATGGACCTGTTCGCCGCCGGCGTG
>JANOKY010000124.1:0-1507 GCA_031419635.1 Burkholderiales bacterium
TCGACAAATAGATCATGCGGTCCATGGCAGCACCTCAGGTGTTTCCAAGCGGCCGCCGCGGATCCGGCTCCGCCGGTCCGCTGGCGGCGCCCCCTTGAGGGGGAGCGCCGCAGGCGCTTCGGGGGTGGGTCATCAACGCAGATTCACCAGCGTTTGCAAAACCTGGTCCTGCGTCTTGATCGTCTGCGCGTTGGCCTGGTAGACGCGCTGCGCGGTGATCATGCTGACCAGCTCGGCCGTCAGGTCGACATTGCTTTCTTCCAGCGCGCCGGCCTGCAGCACACCCAGGTTGCCTTCGCCGGCCACGCCCAGGATCGGGTCGCCCGAATTGAAGCCGCGGGCCCAGGCGTTGCCGCCCTGCGGTTGCAGGCCCTGCGGGTTGCGGAAGGTGGCCAGCTCGATCTGCCCGGCCGGCTTGTTCTGGCCGTTGCTGTAGCGCGCCATCACGATGCCGTTGGCTTCGATGCTGATGCCCGTCAACTGGCCCGGTGCATAGCCGTCCTGTGACAGGTTGGTGACGCCGAAGCCGGCGCCGTATTGGGTGGCGCCGGTGAGGTCGAGCTGCACGCCGGTGATGGCCAGCGTCTGCGCGCCGACGGCATTGACCGTGGCCGGCACATCGAAGGCCACCGGGCCGATCGGCGCCGTAGGCGTGCCGCCGTTGGCCGGGAAATTGATCGTGGTGGTGGCCACCGGTGCGGCCAGCGTGCCGTTGACCGGCACGCCGTTGGCGGTGACGAATACGTTCCAGGTGTCGGTGGCCGACTTCTGGAAGTAGTAGGTCAGCGCCACGTCCTGGCCCTTGGCGTCGTAGACCGTCAGCGAGGTGGCGTTGTTGTAGGTCTTCGGGTCGCCGAAGTCGATCGCCGCGCCAACGCTGGGTGCGGTGGTGGCCACGCGCGCATCCAGGTTCATCTCGAGCTCGATCTGGCTGCTGGCCTGCGGGTTGATGCCGGCCGTGGGCAGTTGCAGGGCCGCGGCGTTGCCGGGCTGGATCACGCCGGTGCCGTCGGCCGGGTAGCCCATCAGCCGCTGCGCCTGGTTGTTGACGATGTAGCCGCTGCGGTCGACCTTGAACTGGCCATTGCGGCTGTACATCACCGGGTTGCGGCCGTCGCTGACCTGGAAGAAACCGGCACCGTTGATCGCCAGGTCCATCGGGTTGTCGGTGGAGGTGATGTTGCCCTGCGTGAACTGCTGCGACACCGCCGCCAGCGTGGTGCCGATGCTCACCGCGTTGCTGCCGGCGCCGTTCAGCGCATTGGCATAGACATCGCTGAACTCGCCGCGCGAAACCTTGGCGCCGAAGGTGTTGGAGTTGGCAATGTTGTTGCCGATGATCTCGAGGTTCTTGCTCGAGGCATTCAGGCCCGACAGGCCTTGCTGGAAGCTCATGGTGTGTCCTTTGCGTGGTTCAGTTGAAAGCCCGGATCTGCGAATACGAAACGCTGCCGCTGTGGCGCAGCTCGAGCATCAGGGTGTCGCCGCCGGTGGCCACCGCGTCGAC
>JANOKY010000125.1:0-2200 GCA_031419635.1 Burkholderiales bacterium
CATGTTGCCGAACCCGATCAACAGGATCTGACCGTTGGCGCTCAACCCCCTGCTCCCTTCGCTGCTCGACCCGCATCATAGCCGATGCATCGCCCGCTTCGCGGCTGAGATCTCGAGCGCGCGGTTGGCATTCGGCGCCGCTGCGGCCGTCGTCGCTGTCGGCGGCACCGCCAGTGTGGGCAGGCTCTGGGTCTCGGGCGCCGCGGTGGCGGTGGTGACCAGCGGCGGGTCGGCCAGCAGCACCAGGGTGCGGCTCAGCCGCATCGGGCAGCCGGCATTGATGGTCACCGTGACGACGGGCTCGTCGACCACGCTGGTGGTGCTGATGCGCAGCACGCTCTCGCTGGCATCGCGGCCCTGGGTGACACGAACACGCACATTGGCGGGCGGCAGTTTGTTGTCACCCGAGGTGACTTCGGCGCTGGCGCACTCGGTGCCGAGCGTCTCACCTTCAGCCAGGTTGACGGGGATCGCCAGGTTCAGCGGCCGACCCAGCACCACCGAGGATCGGATCGGCCCGAAGCCGAGTGCCGCAGCCCCGCCGCTGCTGACAAGCGCGACGATCGTGACGAAAAGCTGGGGCCAACCGAAGTGCATGCCGCGAAGGAGATCGTGTCTTTTTGTGAGTGAAGCGACTCTAGCATGGCCTGTCAATGCATCAGCGCAGCGCCAAGCGGGCGCAGTGCAACAATCCTCACACCTTGGGCCGTTCGCGATCGCCGCGGGCTGTCGCCGCAGAGACAAGCCATGCCCACGCCTGCCCTTAGCATCGTCGAGCGCCTCAACATCGACACCGGACCGTGGTTCGCCAAACTCTCGCCTGCGCTGCGCCTGGACATCCTCGAACGTGCCAGCGTGCGCCGGCTGCGCGACGGCGAGATGGCGGCCGCGCGCGGCGCGCCGGCCCAGGAATGGTGCGGCGTGGCCCTCGGCGCGATGCGCGTCAGCTCGGTATCGCTGGCCGGCAAGCAGGTCTCGCTGACCTATGTCGAGCCCGGCGCCTGGTTCGGCGACATCGCCCTGTTCGACGGCCTGCCGCGCACGCACGATGGCCACGCGCATGGCGCGACCACGCTGCTCGCCGTGCGCAAGCCCGACTTCCAGGCCCTGCTGGCCGCGCATGTCGAGTTGTACGACGCGCTGCTGCGGCTGAACTGCCGCCGCCTGCGGCTGATGTTCGATGCGGTCGAAGACCTCAACACCCGGCCGTTGGCCGCCCGCCTGGCGCGCCAGTTGCTGCTGCTGGCGCGCAGCTATGGCGTTGCCGAGGGCGAGGAGATCCGCATCGGCCTGGCCCTGGCGCAGGAAGACCTGGCGCAACTGCTCGGCGCCTCGCGCCAGCGCGTCAACCAGGAGCTGAAGGGGTTCGAGCGCGAGGGCGCCGTGCGCGTCGAGCCGACCCGCCTGGTGGTGCTGTCGCGCGACAAGTTGCTGGCCCTGTCTGAGAATTTCTGAATGGACAACTTCACTGGCACCCGCCCGGTCAGCGACGCGCAGGCCTTCGATGTCGGTGCGCTGCAAGCCTGGCTGCAAGTCCATCTGCCCGGCTTTGCCGGCCCGCTCACGATCGAGCAGTTCAAGGGCGGCCAGAGCAACCCGACCTTCAAGCTGCTAACCCCGGGCGCGGCCTATGTCATGCGCGCCAAACCCGGGCCGGTGGCCAAGTTGCTGCCTTCAGCGCACGCCATCGAGCGCGAGTACCGTGTGATGAGCGCCCTGGCCGGCCGCGGCGTGCCGGTGCCGGCGATGCTGGCACTCTGCGAAGACGAAGCCGTGATCGGCCGCGCCTTCTACATCATGTCGATGGTCGACGGCCGCGTGCTGTGGGACCAGTCGCTGCCCGGCATGAGCCCGGCCGAGCGCGGCGCGATCTATGACGAAATGAACCGCGTCATTGCGGCCTTGCACAGCGTCGATGTGGCGGCCGCCGGCCTGGCCGACTATGGCCGGGCCGGCAACTATTTCGAGCGCCAGATCGGCCGCTGGGGCAAGCAGTACACCGCCTCCGTCACCGAGCCGATCGAGGCCATGGACCGCCTGATGGCCTGGCTGCCCGCGCACATGCCCGCCAGCGCGCGCGACGAGTCGAAGGTCGCCGTCGTGCACGGCGACTTCCGCCTCGACAACCTGGTCTTTCATCCGAGCCAGCCGCGGGTGCTGGCGGTGCTCGACTGGGAGCTGTCGACGATCGGCCACCCGC
>JANOKY010000126.1:0-3483 GCA_031419635.1 Burkholderiales bacterium
TAACCGTCGGCGAAGTTGGGCGAAGGCTGCTGGCCGCTGGCAATCGCCTTGCACAGGTCATAGCACTCGACGATCTTGGTCTCGGAGTAGCCGATGCCCAGGCCCGGGATGGGCCACAGACCGTCGCCATACGGATGCGCCGGGCCGGTGTAGATGGTGCGAAAGCCCCGTGCGTCGGCCGGGTCGTCGGCAAACATCACCTGCAACTCGTCACGGCGCTCGTAGTTGAAGACGATGGAGCCGCGGTCGCCATGAATCTCGAAGGTCAGGAAGTTGTTGCGGCCGTAGGCATTGCGCGTGGCTTCGATGGAGCCGACCGCGCCGTTGGCGAAGCGCAGCATGGTCAGCATCTCGTCGTCGACGTCGACCACGCCACGGGGGCCGCTGGCATTCTTGTCGGCCGCGCCGAGCTTGTCCACACCACCGCTTTGCAGCGGACGCGTCTTGACGTAGGTGTGCGTCATCGCGTTCACTGCGGTGATGTCGCCGACCAGGTAGCGCGCCAGGTCAACCACGTGCGTGCCGATGTCGCCTACCGCGCCCGAGCCGGCGATCTGCTTGTTGAAACGCCACGACAACGGCGAATCGGGGTCGGCGCTCCAGTCTTGCAGGTAAGTACCGCGGAAGTTCCGGATCTTGCCGATGCGGCCCTCGGTGATGAACTTGTGCGCCAGCGCCACGGCCGGGGTGCGACGGTAGTTGAAAGCCACCATGTGGATCACACCGGCCGCGTTGACGGCATCCAGCATGGTCTTGCTTTCGGCTGCGGTGCGCGCCAGCGGCTTCTCGCAAATGATGTGCTTGCCGGCCTTGGCGGCGGCGATCGCGATCTCGGCATGGCTGTCGTTGGGCGTGACGATGTCGACCAGATCGATATCGGGACGGGCGACGACGGCACGCCAGTCGCTGGACGCCTCTTCGAATCCGAAGCGCTGGCGGCCGATTTCAGCCGCAGCCGGGTTGATGTCAACCAAGACCTTGCGCACCGGAATCAACGGCGCGGGCCAAAAGAACATCGGCATGGCCGCATAGGCCAGGGCATGGGCCTTGCCCATGAAACCGCCGCCGATCATGGCGACATTGAGGGTCTTGGTCATGGAGATCTCCTGTTGGGGGTGGGACGCGGCCGGGGCCGGGGACAGCGCCTCGCGCGTCCCCGTTCTCAGCAGTTACTTCATGCTCTTGCGGATGTTGTCCGGCGCGTCGACGTGGTAGACCGCCTTCCACGCGTCGAGCAGGTTGGCCTTGGTCGTCGGGATGATCGGCCAGGCCACGAAGGTCGGCGCCTTCTTGCCCAGCAGCGCATAACCGCCCAGCAGGGCTTCGGTCACGCCCTGGTCGTAGGGCCGCTGCGCCGACACACCCTTGACGTAGCCGCCACGCGCCATGTCGATGGCGACGTTCTGGCCCAGGTCGACGGTGGTGATGATCAGATCGTCACGACTGGCCGCGCGGGCAGCGGCGATCACGCCCTCGGCCGGCACGTCCCACACCGCCCAGATGCCCTTGAGCTTGCGGTTCGAGGTCAGCATCGCACCTGCGGCCTTCTCGGCGTCACCCACGAAGTCGGGGCCACCGATGCCTTGCTCGGCCACGATCTTGATGTTCGGGTAGTTGTCGGCCATCACCTTCTTGAAGCCGATGTAACGCTGGCGCGTCTGGAAGAAGTCGGTCGCGGCGTGGAACACCATGCCGATCTCGCCACCGTTCGGGCCCAGGGCCTGAGCCATCAGGTGGGCCGAGGCCACACCGTTGCCGTAGTCGTTGGGCGAGACGTTGCTGAAGTAGTCGACACCGGCTTCCAGTCCCTTGGGGTCGTTGCCCATGAAGATGATCTTCACGCCTTGCTTGGCTGCCTTCTTGAAGGCCGCTTGCGTGGCCACCGGGTCGGTCGGCACCGAGACGATGATGTCGGGCTTTTGCACCAGCACGGTCTCGATGTCGGCGACCTGCTTTTCCGACTTGAAGCCGGCGTCGGTCACGGCGATCACTTCGATACCCATCACCTTGAACTGGGCCTTCAGGCCTTCGACCTGGGCCCGCGACCAGTCGTTGCCGCCGTAGTGCATGACGATGGCAGCCTTGGCCTTCTTGGCCTTGATCTGGTCGATCTCGGCTGCGCTCAACTTGATCTCGGACGCAGGAACCGGCTTTTCGCCGCCCGGGCCGGCGGGTGGCAACATCGTTGCCACGGCCTTCAGGGCAGCGGCGGGGTCGAAGGCCAGGGCCGGGGCGGTGGCGCCGAGCGCCATGACAAAACCAGCGCTGCAAAGCGCGGCGCCGAGGCGGGACATGGAGAATGTTTTCATGGCGATGGGATCCAAAAAATGGGTGGGTTCAAAAGGTCGGAGTTCTGGCCACGCCAGAGGGCTGGACCGGGCTCGCGACGGTGATCTGTCCTGGGGTTGCGACAGGTGGGCTCAGGCTGCGCGGCGCCGGGTTGTGCCCGTTGCCGCGCGGTGGAATCACATGACGAAGACCGCCTTTTCGGTCTTGCGCTGATCGAACAGTGCGAAGGCCTCGGGCGCTTCGTCAAGGCTGAAGGTGTGGGTGGCCAGCTGCGTCAGGTCGATCTTCTTGGAGACCAGCAACTCGGCGATCTCGGCGTACTCGGCGATGCCGAAGTACCACGAGCCGATCAGGCTGATCTGTTTGCGGATCAGTTGTTCGCTGGGGCGGATGGTGGTCTCCTTGGACTCGCCGACGAAGGCCACCTTGCCGAACGGGCGCACCGCGTCGAGCGCCATGTTCTGCGCCGCCGGGTTGCCCGAACAGTCGATCGCCGCGTTCAGGCCGTCGCCATGGCTGAACTCCTTGATGGCGTCCATCACACCGGGCGCCGTCGGGTCCAGCGCCAGGTCGGCGCCAAGCTTGAGCGCGAACTCGCGCCGCTCGGCGATCGGGTCGAGGGCGACGACCCGCGCCCCCAGCGCCTTGGCCGCCAGGATGCCGCTGGAGCCCATCGGCCCCATGCCCCAGATGCCCAGCGTGCTGGCGCCCGACAGCTCGAGCTTCTTGCAGGCGCTGTAGAGCGTGCCGAAGGCGTCAGTGGAAATGGCCGCCGCGACGAAGCTCAAGGAATCGGGGATGCGCAGACAGTTGCGTTCGGGCACGACCATGTAGTCGGCATTGCCGCCATCGGCGGTGAAGCCGATGCACTTCCAGGTCGGGCACAGGTGAAAGATGCCGCGCCGGCAGGCCGGGCAGGTGCCACAGCCCAGCGCCAGGTGCACCGCCACGCGGTCACCTACACGCAAGGTCGTGACGCCTTGGCCGAGTTCCTCGACGAAGCCGGCCGGTTCATGCCCGCAGATGAAGCGGCCGGGCACGACACCGCCCAATACCGCATTGCCGTAGTACAGGCTCATGTCGCTGCGGCAGATGCAGGAGGCCTTGACGGCGATCCGCACCTCTGCGTGACCGGGACGCGGTGGGTCGACGTCGCGCACCACCACCTCTTTGTTGCCAGGCAGGTAAACGGAT
>JANOKY010000127.1:0-14656 GCA_031419635.1 Burkholderiales bacterium
TCGGCCGCACCGGCCGCGCGGGGGCCTCGGGCCTGGCGGTGACGCTGGTTACGCGCGACGACACCCGGCTGGTGTCGGACATCGAACACCTGATCAAGAAGAAGTTCGAGCTCGAGCCGTTCGAGATCGAAGACGAGCGCCCGCGCCGGCCGCGACCGCGTGCCGACGACGAGCGCGAGCCACGCGAGGTGCGTGAAGTTCGCGATGTTCGCGAGGAGCGCCCGGTGGCTGCGCCGCAGCGGAGCTACGAGCGCCGCCCGTCGGCCGCATCGGCCGATCCGTTCTTCGACCGGCCCTACGAGTCGACCGCCACCGCAGCGGCCGCCTGGGAGCCGGCCCCGAAGGCGGCGGCGCCCGCGGCGCGCGCGTTGTCGCCGGGCATCAAGCCCAAGCGCAAGGTGGCCGCGTTGTTGGGCGGCGTCAAGGCTTGAGTTTGCCGCGCGCCACCGCGTGGCGCTGGCTGCTGGCGTTGCTGCTGGTCTTCGGGCTGGCGATGGCTTTGCGGGCCCTGGCACCCGGCGCGGGCCCCGAGAACTGGTTTGCCGGCGCCGATAAATTGCTGCACCTGTCGTACTTTGCGCTGCTGTGGTGCGTGGCTGTGCGCGCCCAGGTGTCGCGCGCCGGGTGGCGCGTCCTGGGTTTGCTGGGCTTCGGCATCGGCATCGAATTGGCGCAGGGCTGGCTTACCGCGACGCGCAGCGCATCGTTGGCCGATGTCCTGGCCGACAGCGCCGGCCTGTTGTTGGGTGCGGTGCTGACCCGCGTGGCCTCAAACCGCCAACCAGAGAAAGACCGCCGGTAGGTGTTTGTCGGCGAAGACCGGCGGCCGCGCGCGCCACTGCGCCACGCTGCGCGTCAGGCACCACCCGGTGGGGAGTGTCAAGCCGCAGGCCACGGACAATTGCGTGTCGGCGTGCAAGGCCTCCAGCAGCGCCACCATCAACGCGGCGTTGCGGTACGGCGTCTCGATCGCGATCTGTGTTTGGCGTTCGCGCCGCGAGTGCTGTTGCAGAGCCTGCAACCGCGCCGCTCGCTCGGCCGCGTCGGTCGGCAGGTAGCCGACAAAGGCAAAACTCTGACCGTTCAGGCCGCTGGCGGCCAGCGCGAGCAGCAAGGAACTGGACCCCGCGAGTGGCCGCACGGTGATGCCGAGCCGATGTGCGCAGGCCACCAATGCGGCGCCGGGGTCGGCCACTGCGGGCAGGCCGGCTTCGCTGATCAGGCCGATGTCGTGCCCAGCCAGAGCCGGTGATAGCAGCGGTGTGAGGTCGACAGCAGGCGCTGCCGTGCGCGCCCCTTTGGCCGGGCGCGGCAGTTCGCGGATCTCGATCGCCTGCAAGGGCTGCGCCAATGGGAACAGGCCGTCCACGCGCTTGAGAAACGCGCGCGTGGTCTTGGCGTCTTCGGCCACCCAATGGGTCAGCCGCGCCGCCTGCTGAAGCACACCGGCTGGCAGCACGGCGTCGATGCTCGGAGCATCGGCCGCGCCGAGGTCCAGCGTGTTCGGCACCAACAGCAAGGTGCCGCGCGGCGCAGCCATTGGCGTCACGGCGCGAGCGGGTCAAGCCCTGCTTCGCGCAGCAGCGTGCAGGTGCGGATCAGCGGCAGGCCGATCAGCGCGGTCGGGTCGTCGGAGTCGATTGCCGCCAGCAGTGCGATGCCCAGGGCCTCGCTCTTGGCGCTGCCGGCGCAGTCGTAGGGCTGCTCGGTGCGAAGGTAATGCTCGATCTCGGCGTTGCTGAGGGCGCGAAACGTCACCGCCACCGGCGCCAGAAGGGCGCGCGCATAGCCGCGGTCGGGCCGGACCACCGCCACCGCGGTGTGAAAGACCACCCGCCGTCCGCTCATCGCGCGCAACTGTGCGGCTGCGCGTTCGTGGGTGTGCGGCTTGCCGATCGGCGCGCCGTCGAGCTCGGCCACCTGGTCTGAGCCGATCACGATTGCGGCGGCATGTTGCTTTGCGACGGCGACCGCCTTGGCCATCGCCAGGCGCTCGGCCACCGCTTGCGGGGCCTCGCCGGGCAACGGCGCTTCGTCGACTTCGGGCGCGACCACCTCAAACGGCAGGCGCAGCCTTTGCAGCAGTTCGCGCCGGTAGCGCGAGGTCGAGGCCAGGATCAACCGGGGCGCGTCAGGCATGGCGTGCATTCTCACATTGCCCCGCCGTAAACTGGCCGGATGACAACGCGCCAGCCTGATCCACGCAAGCTCGACGTGGCTGCCCTGGCCGCCGACGCCACCCTGCTCGAAGGCCATTGGCCGCTGGCCGGCTTTGCGCGCCTCACCGATGGGTCCACGCAGGACGCCGAGGTGCAGTGGTCGGTGCGCGGCCAGAGCCGGCCGGTGGCCGGCAGTGAGGCCCAGACCTGGCTGCACCTGGCAGCGCGCGCGCGGGTCTGGGCCGAATGCCAGCGCTGCCTGCAGCCGGTGGCCCTGGACCTCGAAGTGGTGCGGCCGTTGCGCTTCGTGGCCGGCGAAGACGCCGCCGCAGCCCTGGACGCCGAGAGCGAAGACGATGTGTTGGCGCTGCCGCGCAGCCTGGACCTGCACGAGCTGATCGAGGACGAGTTGCTGCTGGCGCTGCCGTTGATCCCGATGCACAACCAGTGCCCGCAGGGCCTGCCGATGTCGGTGGGCGAAGCCAGTGTCGAGGCCGCGGCCGAAGCTGCGCCGAAACCCTTTGCCGCGCTCGCGGCCTTGAAGCGCGAGCGCTAGGGCGCAGGCCGGTGCGCGGGGGTGCCTCTGCTACACTCTGCGGCTTTTCGCGCTGGCCCGGCTTGTGCCTTGGCCGCGCCACCCAGCCCGCCACGGCGACCGTCGCGGCTGGGCCCCGCCTCAGGAGAATCTCATGGCCGTCCAGCAAAACAAGAAGTCGCCGTCCAAGCGTGGCATGCACCGTTCGCACAACGCCCTGACCACGCCGGGCACCGCGATCGAGCCGACCACCGGCGAAAACCACCTGCGCCACCACATCAGCCCGACCGGCTTTTACCGCGGCCGCAAGGTGCTGAAGACCAAGGCCGACGCCTGAGCGGCCTGCGCCCACTCGGCCGACCGGCCTGAGCCGCCGTGAACCTGCGTGGCGGCCCGCCCACCTTGCACGCTCCGCTGCCCCCGCTACCGCTCGTTCGACTGGCTGTCGACTGCATGGGCGGCGACCATGGCGTCACGGTCACGCTGCCGGCATGCCGCACCTTCCTCGACAAGCACCCCCAGGCCGAACTGGTGCTGGTGGGGACCGCACATGCATTGAGCGCGGCTGCCGCCTGGCCGCGAACCCGCTGTGTCCCCGCCACCGAAGTGGTGACAATGGACGACTCGATCGAAGTCGCCTTGCGGCGCAAGAAAGACTCGTCGATGCGCGTGGCGATCGCCCAGTTGATGGCCGTGCAGGGCAATGAGCCGGCGGCCCATGCCTGTGTCTCCGCGGGCAACACCGGCGCGCTGATGGCCGTGGCGCGCTACCTGCTGAAAACGCTCGACGGCATCGACCGCCCGGCGATCGCCGCGGTGCTGCCCAATCGCCGCGACGGTTTCACCACCGTGCTCGATCTCGGCGCCAATGTCGATTGCACCCCCGAGCACCTGCTGCAGTTTGCGGTCATGGGCAGCGCCTTGGTGGCCGCCGTCGACGGCAAGGAAGAGCCCAGCGTGGGCCTGCTCAACATCGGCGAAGAGGCGATAAAGGGCAGCGAAGTCATCAAGCGCGCTGGCGAGTTGCTTCGCGCCGCCGCCGCCGACGGCCACCTCAACTTTTACGGCAACGTCGAAGGCAACGACATCTTCAAGGGCACCACCGACATCGTCGTCTGCGACGGTTTTGTCGGCAATGTGGTGCTCAAGGCCACTGAAGGCCTGGCCTCGATGATCAGCGAACTCATCCGCCAGGAGTTCACACGCAACGCCTTCGCCAAGTTCGCCGCCCTGGCGGCCATGCCGGTGCTGAAGCACTTCAAGCAACGCGTGGACCCCCGGCGCTACAACGGCGCGGCGTTGCTCGGCCTGCGTGGCCTGGTTTTCAAGAGCCATGGCTCGGCCGATGCCTTCGCCTTCGAGCATGCGCTGACGCGCGCTTATGATGCCGCGCGCAACCGCCTGCTCGACCGCGTGCACGGCCGCATCCTCGAAACCTTGCAGGCCCTGCCGACGCCTGCCCCGGCGACGCAAGCCGCATGACCGCCCTGACCACCAACGGATTGCCGCGCCATTCGCGCATCACCGGCACGGGCAGCCACCTGCCGCCGCGCCGCGTGAGTAACGCCGACCTGGCGCGCGATCTGGCCGGGCGCGGCATCGAGACCTCCGACGAATGGATCGTCGAGCGCACCGGCATCCGCGCCCGCCACTTCGCCGCCGACGGCGTGGTTTGCAGCGATCTGGCGCTGGCCGCAGCCCGCGCCGCCTTGCAGGCGGCGGGCCGCGACGCGACCGACATCGACCTGATCGTCGTTGCCACGTCCACGCCCGACATGGTGTTCCCGTCCACCGCCTGCATCCTGCAACAAAAGCTCGGCGTGCACGGCTGCCCGGCGTTCGTCGTGCAGGCGGTGTGCTCGGGTTTCGTCTATGCGCTGACGGTGGCTGATGCGCTGATCCGCACCGGCAGCGCCAAATGCGCGCTGGTGATCGGTGCCGAGGTCTTCTCGCGCATCCTCGATTTCAACGACCGCGGCACCTGCGTGCTGTTCGGCGACGGCGCCGGCGCCGTGGTGCTCGAGGCCAGCGGCGAGCCGGGCCTGCTGGCCAGTGACTTGCATGCCGACGGCCGCCATGTCGGCATCCTGTGCGTGCCTGGGACGGTGGCTGGCGGCATCGTGCTCGGCGACCCACTGCTGAAGATGGACGGGCCGGCGGTGTTCAAACTCGCCGTTGGCGTGCTCGAAGGTACCGCCCGCGCCGTGCTGGTCAAGGCCGGCAAGACCCAGGCCGACATCGATTTCCTGATCCCGCACCAGGCCAACATCCGCATCATGCAGAGCACGGCCAGGAAGCTCAAACTCGGTGCCGACAAGCTGATCGTCACCGTCGATGAACATGGCAACACCTCGGCGGCGTCGATCCCGCTGGCGCTGGACGTGGCCGTGCGCGACGGCCGCATCCGCCGCGGCCACACCCTGTTGCTCGAAGGCGTCGGCGGCGGCTTCACCTGGGGCGCGGTGCTGCTCGTGTTCTGATCCGGGATGCTTTCGATGCGATCGTTCGCCTTTCTCTTTCCCGGCCAGGGCTCGCAAGCCGTGGGCATGCTCGACGCCTGGGGCGACCACCCGGCGGTGCGTGACACGCTGGCCGAGGCTTCGGCCGCGCTGGGCAAAGATGTGGCCAAGCTGATCCGCGAAGGCCCGAAAGACGCGCTGGACCTGACCACCAACACCCAGCCGGTGATGCTCACCGCCGGCATCGCCTGCTACCGCGCCTGGCGGGCTGAGGGCGGTGCCGAGCCGGCGGCGGTGGCGGGCCATTCGTTGGGCGAGTACACCGCGCTGGTGGCGGCCGGCGCGCTGACGCTGGCCGATGCCTTGCCGCTGGTGCGCTTTCGCGCCCAGGCAATGCAGGACGCGGTGCCAGTGGGCACCGGCGCGATGGCGGCGATCCTCGGCCTGGAGCCGCAAGCCGTGCGCGAGGGTTGCGCCGAAGCCGCGGCCGCGAGCGGCGAAGTCGTCGAAGCCGTCAACTTCAACGACCCGAAGCAGACCGTGATTGCCGGCAGCAAGGTCGGCGTCGACAAGGGCTGCGAAGTGATGAAGGCCAAGGGCGCCAAGCGCGCGCTGCTGTTGCCGGTGTCGGCGCCGTTCCATTCCAGCCTGATGAAGCCGGCGGCCGAGCGGCTGCGCGAGAAGTTGGCCACGGTGGCGATCGCGCCGCCGCGGATCGCAGTGATCAATAACGTCGATGTCGCCGTGGTCAGCGACGCGGCATCGATCCGCGACGCGCTGTACCGCCAGGCCTTCGGTGCCGTGCGCTGGGTCGAAGTGGTACTGGCGCTGCGTGCGCGCGGCCTCACGCACCTGATCGAATGCGGCCCCGGCAAGGCCCTGGCCGGCATGGTCAAGCGCATTGACGCCGAGGCGGTGACGATGACGCTGTTCGACCCGGCCACGCTGGCCGAAGCCAAGGGGTTGCTGGGATGAGTGACGCGATGCAAGGCCAGGTGGCCCTGGTCACCGGCGCCACGCGCGGCATCGGCCGGGCGATCGCGCAGGCGCTGGCCGAGCGCGGCGTGACCGTCATCGGCACCGCAACCAGCGAAGCCGGCGCCGCCACGATCAGCGACACGCTGGCGGCGAGTGGTGGGCGCGGCTTGGTCCTCGACGTCACCGACGGCGCGGCGCTCGATGCCGCTGTCGACGCGATCGTCAAACATCAGGGCGGCTTGCAGATCCTGGTCAACAATGCAGGCATCACCCGCGATACGCTGGCCATGCGCATGAAGGACGCCGACTGGGATGCCGTGCTCGACACCAACCTGAAGGCCGTGTTCCGCGCCAGCCGCGCGGTGATGCGCACGATGATGAAGCAGCGTTACGGCCGCATCGTCAACATCACCTCGGTGGTCGGCGCTTCGGGCAACCCGGGCCAGGCCAACTACGCCGCTGCCAAGGCGGGGGTGGCCGGCATGACGCGCGCCCTGGCGCGCGAACTCGGCAGCCGGGGTGTTACCGTCAACTGCGTCGCACCCGGCTTCATCGCCACCGACATGACCGACGGCCTGGCCGAGGCGCAGAAGACGGCGCTGCTGGCGCAGATTCCGGTCGGCCGCCTGGGCACGCCGCAAGAGGTTGCCGATGCGGTACTGTTCCTGGCCTCGCCCGCGGCCGGCTACATCACCGGCAGCGAGCTGCACGTCAATGGCGGCATGTACATGAATTAGTCCGGGGGCCCGCCGGACAGCGCGAGCGCCTAGGGGCCAGTCTCTAGCGCCGCGTAGAATTCGGGCCGTTTTGCGTACCCACTCCTGGAGGAGTCAATGAGCGATATCGAAGCACGTGTCAAGAAGATCATTGCCGAGCAACTCGGCGTCCCTGAGCCCGACGTCACCAACGAGAAGGCTTTCGTTGCCGACCTCGGTGCCGACTCGCTCGACACGGTGGAATTGGTGATGGCCCTCGAGGACGAGTTCGGCATCGAGATCCCCGACGAGGAAGCCGAGAAGATCACCACCGTGCAACTGGCGATCGACTACGCGGTCGGCCACCAGAAGGCTTGAGCACAACCCACGCATGAGTCGTCGCAGGGTCGTCGTCACCGGGCTCGGGCTGGTCAGCCCGGTGGGCAACAGCGTCGCCGAGGGCTGGGCCAATGTGATCGCGGGCCGCTCGGGCATTGCCGACATCACCAAGTTCGACGCCTCGGCCTTCACCTGCCGCTTTGCCGGTGAAGTCAAGGGCTTCAATGTCGAGGACTACTTCCCGGCCAAGGATGCGCGGCACATGGACACCTTCATCCACTACGGGATGGCGGCGTCGATCCAGGCCGTGCGCGATGCGGGACTCGAGACCGGCCAGGCCCTGAGCGAGGACCAGGCTGAGCGCATCGGCGTGATGGTCGGCTCGGGCATCGGTGGCCTGCCGATGATCGAGGCCACACAAAAGGAGTACAGCGAACGCGGCCCGCGCCGCATCTCGCCGTTCTTCGTGCCGGCGTCGATCATCAACATGATCTCCGGCCATGTCTCGATCTTCTACGGCTTCACCGGCCCGAATCTGGCGATCGTGACGGCCTGCACCACCGGCCTGCACTGCATCGGCGAGGCCGGGCGAATGATCGAATACGGCGACGCCGACGTGATGGTCGCCGGCGGCGCCGAGAGCACGGTGTCGCCGCTGGGCGTGGGCGGCTTTGCCTCGGCGCGCGCACTGTCCACGCGCAATGACGACCCGTCCGCCGCCTCGCGGCCCTGGGACCGTGACCGCGACGGCTTCGTGCTCGGCGAAGGCGGCGGCGTGCTGGTGCTCGAAGAGTACGAACACGCGAAGAAGCGCGGCGCGAAAATCTACGCCGAACTGGCCGGCTTCGGCATGGGTGCCGACGCCTTCCACATGACCGCACCGAATGTCGACGGGCCCAAGCGCAGCATGCGCGCGGCATTGCGCAATGCCGGCATCAACGCCGACGCGGTGCATTACCTCAACGCGCATGGCACCTCGACGCCGCTGGGCGACCTGAACGAAACCAACGCCATCAAGCTGGCCTTCGGTGAGCATGCCCACAAGCTGGTGGTCAACAGCACCAAGTCGATGACCGGGCATTTGCTCGGCGGCGCCGGTGGCATCGAATCGGTGTTCACGGTGCTGGCGCTGCACCACCAGGTCAGCCCGCCGACGATCAATATCTTCAACCAGGATCCCGAGTGCGACCTGGACTACTGCGCCAACACCGCGCGCGAGATGAAGATCGAGGTCGCGGTGAAAAACAATTTCGGCTTCGGCGGCACCAACGGCACGCTGGTGTTCCGGCGCGCCTGAGCGGCGCGCCGCACGCGCCCCCACGCCATGCATGCGGCGCCACCGCTGCGCATGAATCTTGCCCCCGATCGGCGGTGGCAGGCCTTCACCGTCGCCTGCACCGGCGTTGCCGCGGCGAACCTCGCCGCGTGGTTGACCTCGGTGGCCGAGTGGCCCGGGCCGCGCGTGGCCGCTGCAGCGTTGTTGGCCGCAGCCCTGGCGTCGCTGGCCTGCCTGCGCTGGGTTCGCCGACTCGAGGCACCCGGCTTGCTGGTGTGGGACGGCGCGAACTGGTCTTGGTCGGGCGGCGAGGCGCCAGTCAGCGAAGGCCGCGTGCGCGTAATGATCGACCTTGGCGCCTGGATGTTGTTGCGCTTCGAATCGGCGGTACCGCTGTCGGGAAACACCTGGCTGGCCGCGTCGCGGCGCCAGGCCGGGGCGCTGTGGCCGGCATGGCGCACGGCGCTGTTGGCGCGCCTGGCGGCCAACGGCCAGCCGGCGGCGCCTGACCCGACATGACCCCCGATACCGAACCCGACGCCCTGTTGGTCGAGCGCACCAAGCGCGGCGACGTCAAGGCCTTCGAGATGCTGGTCGTCAAGTACCAGCGGCGCATCGAACGGCTGATCGGGCGCATGGTGCGCGACGTGGACCTGGTGCAGGACATCGCCCAGGAGACCTTCATCCGCGCCTACCGCGCGATGCCGCAGTTCCGCGGCGAGAGCGCCTTCTACACCTGGTTGTACCGGATCGCGGTCAATACCGCCAAGAAGGCGCTGGGTGAATTGAAGCGCGACCCGCTGGTTTCCGAAGGGGCCCTGGTTTCCCATGACGATGGCGACGAAACTTCGCGGGTCGAGAACGAACTAAGCGACGGCGCGACACCCGAGTCGCTGCTGGCCAGCAAGCAGGTGGGCGCTGCGGTGAACGCCGCAATCGATGCCCTGAGCGAAGACTTGCGCCAGGCGATCGTGTTGCGCGAGATCGAAGGCCTGAGCTACGAAGAGATCGCTGTTGTGATGAATTGCCCGATCGGCACCGTGCGGTCACGGATATTTCGCGCCCGCGAAGCGATCGCAGAACGCTTGCGGCCGCTGCTCGGCACGCAGGGCAGCGAGCGCTGGTGAAGCATGCAGAGAATCTGGAGTGGGATGACATGAACCGTGACGAAGCGACGAGCCGGCAGCAGCAGCGCCAGGCGCTGTCTGCCCTGCTGGACGGTGAAGCCGCCCAGGCCGATGAAGCCTGTAGCGCCTGGCGTGACGACCCGCAAGCACGCGCCGACTGGCACGCCTACCAGCTGATCGGCGAGTTGATGCGCAGCGACGACGTGCGCTGCGCGCCGCAGCGCGATGCGCAATTCCTCGGCCGCCTGCGCGAGCGCCTGGCGGCCGAGCCGGTGGTGTTGGCGCCTGTGCCGACTCGCGCCCCCACGCGGCGCGCTGCATGGCGTGGTGCCTGGGCCGCCCCGATGGCGGTGGCGGCCGGTTTCGCCGCCGTGGCCGGGGTGCTGGTGGTGATGCGCGTGGCCGCGCCCGAAGGGCCGGCCCAGGATCGTTCGGCGCAGGTGGCCAATGCACTGTCGGAGCCGCAGGCCGGTGTCCAGGCGGTGGGCACGCTGGCGTCGACGTCCGGCGTGGCGGCCGTCGATGGCCGGTTGATCCGCAATGCCGAACTCGACCGCTACCTCGCGGCCCACAAGCAGTACAGCAACACCTCGGCGCTGGCAGTGCCGGGCGGCATGGTGCGCAACGCGGCCGCGACGGCACCGGGCCGCTGAATGCAGCGCAAAGTCGTGTCTTCGTTGCGCCGCTGGGCGGCGGCTGTCGTCACCATGGCAGCCGCCCTGTGGCCCGGCCTGGCGCAGGCCGGCGAGGCGGCCTCGGGCGCCGAAGCACGCAGTTGGTTGCAGCGCATCCACGCCGCGGCCAGCCAGCGCAACTACCAAGGCACCCTGGTGGTCACCGCGGGCGGCAGCATGTCCAGCTCGCGGCTGGCGCATTACTGCGAAGGCAATCAGTATTTCGAGCGCGTCGACATGCTCGATGGCCAGCCGCGCCGCGTCTACCGCCACAACGAGCAGGTGCTGACGCTGTGGCCGGCGGCCAAGGTGGCGCGCATCGAGCAGCGCGACGCGGTGGCGCTGTTCCCGGCCGTGCTCAGCGGCAGCGAAGAGCAATTGTTCGAGCGCTACGAGATGCTGGCCGAAGGCAATGACCGCGTGGCCGGACTTGACGCAGCGGTGTTCCTGCTGCGCCCGCGCGATGGCCATCGTTTTGCGCAGCGCCTGTGGGCCGAGCGGGGCAGCGGCCTGCTGCTGCGTGCCGATGTGCTGGCGCCTGACGGCCGCGTGCTCGAAACGGCGGCCTTCACCGAAGTCACGATCGGCGTCAAGTCGCAGCCCGAGTCGGTGCTGGCGCCGATGAAAAAGCTCGATGGCTACCGCGTGCTGCGCAGTGCGCCTCAGCGCACCGGCCTGGAGGCCGAGGGCTGGCGGTTGAATGCACCGGTGGCTGGCTTCAAGCAGATCAGTTGCGTCAAGCGCAATCTGGAACTGGCCGGTGACGGCGAGCGCGCCGCAGCGGCCGATGTGCTGCAGACGATCTACTCCGATGGCCTGACCCATGTCTCCGTGTTCATCGAGCCATTCCATGCCGATCGCCACCGCGCCGGCGCCGCGGCCCTGGGCGCCACCCACACCCTGATGCAACCCCTGGGGCCGTATTGGGTCACCGTGATGGGCGATGTGCCGATGACGACCCTGAAGCAATTTGCCGCAGCGCTCGAGCGCCTGCGTTGACTTCTCACCCTTGCCGTTGAACTTCCAGACCATGAACCAACACCTCCTTGCCATGCCTGTGTTTTCGCTTCGCCGCGCGCTCGGCGCCGGCCTGTTCGCCCTGGCCATCTTTGTGTCGATCGGCGCGCCGCAAACGGTGCAGGCGCAAGCCCGTGAGCTGCCCGACTTCACCGAACTGGTCGAGCGCGTCGGCCCGGCGGTGGTCAACATCCGCACCGCCGAGCGCGGCCGCGCCAGCGCACAGGCAGGCGGCGGCGAGATCGACGAGCAGATGCGCGAGTTCTTTCGCCGCTTCGGCATCCCGATGCCGAACAACCCGCAGCCGCAGCAACCGCGCCGCGGCGGCCCTCGTGAAGAAGACAGCGAACCGCAACAGCGCGGCATCGGCTCGGGCTTCGTGCTCACGGCCGACGGCTATGTGATGACCAATGCGCATGTGGTCGACGGCGCCGACGAAGTCATCGTCACCCTGACCGACAAGCGCGAGTTCAAGGCCAAGATCATCGGCGCCGACAAGCGCACCGATGTGGCGGTGGTCAAGATCGAAGCGGCCGGCCTGCCGACGGTGAAGATCGGCGACGTCAACCAGGTCAAGGTGGGGGCCTGGGTGATTGCCATCGGCTCGCCGTTCAATCTCGAGAACACCGTCACCGCCGGCATCGTCAGCGCCAAGCAGCGCGACACCGGCGAGTTCCTGCCCTTGATCCAGACCGACGTGGCCATCAACCCGGGCAACTCGGGCGGGCCGCTGATCAACATGCGCGGCGAAGTCATCGGCATCAACTCGCAGATCTATAGCCGCTCGGGCGGCTACATGGGCATCTCGTTCGCGATCCCGATCGACGAGGCGATCCGCGTCTCGGACCAGTTGCGCGCCGGCGGCCGCGTCATCCGCGGCCGCATCGGCGTGACCATCGCGCCGGTGACCAAGGAAGTGGCCGAGTCGATTGGCCTGGGCAAGCCGGCCGGCGCCCTGGTGCAGGGCGTCGAATCGGGTGGCCCGGCCGACAAGGCAGGCATCGAGGCCGGCGACATCATCACCAAGGTCGACGGCAAGGCGATCGAGAAATCGGGCGACCTGCCGCGCATCGTCGGTGCCACCAAGCCGGGCGCCAAGACCACGCTGCAGGTATTCCGTCGCGGCGCGAACCGCGACATCGCGGTCACTGTGGTCGAGTTCGAAGCCGAGAAGCCGCGCGCGGTCGCGAAGGCCAGCGAAGCCCAGCCGGCCCAGCCGAAGACGGCCGTCGGCCTGGCGGTGTCGGACCTGACCGAGGCGCAAAAGCGCGAGCTCAAGTTGCGCGGCGGTGTGCGGGTGGAAACCGCCGAGGGCGCCGCGGCGCGTGCCGGCCTGCGCGAGGGCGATGTGATCGTCGCGATCGACAACACCGAGGTCAGCGACGCCAAGCAGTTCAATGCGCTGGTGGTCAAGGCCGACAAGACACGCCCGATCAGCGTGATGGTGCGGCGTGGCGAATGGACCAACTACCTGGTGATCCGCCCTGCGCCACGTTGAATCTGGCCGTCAAGCCCGTCAGGTGAGTGCCGCGGCGGGTCTTTCCGCTTGGTGAAACGACGGAGTCCCCAGTCGATGGCGCATTAATGTGAGCGCTTGTTCACTTCGAACCGTTGGCTAAGCTCATTGGTAGCCTTGGCACATATAATCCCGCCCTGAATCGCTGCCTTTCCCGGCGCCGGGAGAGCAGAGTGGTGGCAATTGAAACTGTCCCCAGTGCATCCACAAGCGATTGTGGATAAGCTGTTGATAGATTTTCATGTTGGTACCCCGCAACGACGAAATATCTAGAGTTGGTGCGGGTTCCAGCAGGGTGGCTGTGGCTAGAATGAAGGCCCAACAAGCAGTTGCCATACGTTTTGTTGGAAGGCGCGTCACGGATTTGACGCGCCTTTTTTTATGCACTTTGCACGCACGCGCACGCCGCGTGCGTTGCCGCTACCGCGCTCGATGAACCACATCCGCAATTTCTCCATCATTGCCCACATCGACCACGGCAAGAGCACGTTGGCCGACCGCTTGATCCAACGCTGCGGTGGTCTGTCGGACCGCGAGATGGAAGCCCAGGTGCTCGACTCGATGGACATCGAGCGCGAGCGCGGCATCACCATCAAGGCGCAGACCGCGGCGCTCGAATACACGGCGCGTGACGGTCAGGTCTACCAGTTGAATCTGATCGACACGCCCGGGCATGTCGATTTCAGCTACGAGGTCAGCCGATCGTTGTCGGCTTGCGAAGGCGCGCTGCTGGTGGTCGACGCCAGCCAGGGCGTGGAGGCGCAGACGGTGGCCAACTGCTACACCGCGCTCGAGCTGCATGTCGAAGTGGTGCCGGTGCTGAACAAGATGGACCTGCCGCAGGCCGATCCCGAAGCCGCCAAGGCCGAGATCGAAGACGTGATCGGCATCGACGCCAGCCACGCTATCCCGTGCTCGGCCAAGACCGGCGAGGGCATCGACGAGATCCTGGAAGCCGTGATCACGCGCATGCCCGCACCCCGCGGCAACCCCGACGGGCCGCCGCGGGCGATGATCATCGACTCCTGGTTCGACAACTACGTCGGCGTGGTGATGCTGGTGCGGGTGGTCGACGGCTCGCTGGCCAAAGGCGAGCGCATCCGCATGATGGCCACCAACACGGTCTACGGCATCGAGCAGATGGGGGTGTTCACGCCCAAGTCGGTGCCGCGCGAGTTGCTCAGTGCCGGCGAAGTCGGCTTCGTCATCTGCGGCATCAAGGAGCTGCAGGCGGCCAAGGTCGGTGACACGCTGACGCTTGAAAAGAAGCTGCCGAACAACGCCGGCCCGGCCACCGAGGCGCTGCCGGGCTTCAAGGAGATCCAGCCGCAGGTCTTTGCCGGGCTGTACCCGACCGAGGCCAGCGAGTACGAATCGCTGCGCGACGCGCTGGAAAAGTTGAAACTCAACGACAGCTCGCTGCGCTACGAGCCCGAGGTGAGCCAGGCGCTGGGTTTCGGTTTTCGCTGCGGTTTTCTGGGCCTGCTGCACATGGAAATCGTGCAGGAGCGGCTGGAGCGCGAGTTCGACCAGGACCTGATCACCACCGCGCCATCGGTTGTCTACGAAGTCGTGCTCAACGACGGCACGGTGATGATGGTCGAGAACCCGAGCAAGATCCCCGACCCCGGCCGCATCCTCGAGATCCGCGAGCCGATCGTCACGGTGCAGCTCTACATGCCGCAGGACAGCGTCGGCCCGGTGATGACACTGGCCAACATCAAGCGTGGCCAGCAGATCAACATGGCCTACCACGGCCGCCAGGTGCACCTGACCTACGAGATGCCGCTGGCCGAGATCGTGCTCGACTTCTTCGACAAATTGAAAAGCGTGTCGCGTGGGTATGCCTCGATGGACTACGAGTTCAAGGAGTACCGGGCG
>JANOKY010000128.1:0-7518 GCA_031419635.1 Burkholderiales bacterium
CAGGCCCTTGGCCATGGCCTGGCGCGGGGCCAGCAATTCCAGCACCTCGGCCTGCAGCAGCACCTGCTCCAGGAGCGTGTCGATGCCCTGGCCGGTCTTGGCCGATACCGCCACGAACGGCGAGTCGCCGCCGAAGTCTTCTGGGACCACCTGCTCGGCCACCAGCTCGCTCTTCAGGCGCTCGATGTTGGCGTCGGGTTTGTCGATCTTGTTCATCGCCACCACGATCGGCACCCCCGCCGCCTTGGCATGGTGGATGGCTTCCTTGGTCTGCGGCATCACGCCGTCGTCTGCCGCCACCACCAGGATCACGATGTCGGTGGCCTTGGCGCCGCGCGCCCGCATCGCGGTGAACGCGGCGTGGCCGGGGGTGTCGAGGAAGGTGATCATGCCGCGCGGCGTTTCGACGTGGTACGCGCCGATGTGCTGGGTGATGCCGCCGGCTTCGCCCGCAGCCACGCGCTTGCTGCGGATGTAGTCGAGCAGCGAGGTCTTGCCATGGTCGACGTGGCCCATCACGGTGACCACCGGCGCGCGAGGCAACTGCTCGGCGGTCGAGGCGGCTTCTTCTTCCTCGGTGAAGGCTTCGCGGTCGTCGAGCTTGGCGGCGAAGGCCTTGTGGCCCATTTCTTCGACCAGGATCATTGCCGTTTCTTGATCGAGCGACTGGTTGATCGTGACCATCTGGCCCAGCTTCATCAATTGCTTGACGACTTCGCTGGCCTTGACGCTCATCTTGTGCGCCAGGTCGGCCACGGTGATCGTCTCGGGCACATGCACTTCCTGGATGACGGCCTCGGCCGGCGCGACGAAGGTCGAGCCGCCGCTGTCGCCGCGGTCACCGCGGCCGCGGCCGCCCTTGGGCGCGCGCCAGCCGGGGCGGTTGCCGCCGGTGTCGCCGCGGGTCTTGAGCGCGCGCTTCTTGGCGGCATCGTCAGCCCAGCTCGACGACAGCTTTTCGGACTTGACCGATTTCTTGTCGCCGGGCTTGGCCGCGCTGGCCGCCGCAGGCGCGCCCGGGCGGGTGGCGGGCTTGTGGATCGTGCCCTTGATGCCGGCCGCGTCGACCGCCGGCTTCACCTCTTCGGGCTTCTTCGCCAGCATCACCTTCTTCGGCGCGTTCATCATCGCGCGGATCGCCGCGGCTTCGGTCTCGGCCACTTTGCGGCGGCGCTCGAGGTCGGTCAGACGCAGCTTTTCGGCGGCTTCGGTCTCTGCCGCCTTGACCACGCGCAGTGCCGGCTTCGGCGCTTCGGCAACGGGCGTGGCGGCCGCACGCGCCGGTTGCGCCGACGGCGTGCCGGCGGCCAGCTCGCTGGCGGCCTTGTCGACGGCGGCCTGGGCGCGGGCTTCGGCGGCGTCGCGTTCGCGCTGCTCGTGCTCTTCACGCACGCGGCGCTTTTCGGCAAGCTCTTCTTCCTGGCGGCGGAGCAACTCGGCGTGTTGGCGGGCTTCGTCGGCGCGGCGCGCGAGTTCGGCCTCGTCGATGACCGGTGCGACGGGCTCCGCCGGCTCGTCGACGGCGGGCGCTTCGTCGCGCTTGACGAAGGTGCGCTTCTTGCGCACTTCAACCTGGATCGTGCGTGCCTTGCCCGATGCATCGGCCTGCTTGATCTCGCTGGTGCTCTTCCTGGTGATGCTGATCTTCTTGCGCTCGCCGCTGGCCACATTGCCGTGGCTGGAGCGCAGGTGTTCGAGCAGGCGCGACTTATCGGTGTCCGTCAGCGCGTCGTCGGCCGACAGCTTGGACAGACCAGCGGACTGAAGTTGGTCGAGCAGCGTGGCGGCCGGGCGGTTCAGCTCGGCGGCAAGTTGTGCGACGGTGGTCACAGCCATTGTGGGAATCCTTGGTGGGCGTGCGGCGCGCTGCGTGTGGTGGTGGTCAGGGTGATCAATCGTTGAACCAGTGGGCGCGCGCCTGCATGATCAAAGTCTTGGCCTGGGCCTCGTCGATGGCGGTCATCTCGGTCAGCTCGTCGACCGCCAGATCGGCCAGATCGTCACGGGTGTGGATGTTGCCTTCGGCGAGCTTGGCAATCAGCTCGGGCGACAAGCCCTTGCCGTCGACTTCCAGATCGCGCAAATCCTGCGACACCTCTTCCACGCTCTCTTCCTTGGCGATCTCCATCGTCAGCAGCGCATCCTTGGCCCGGGTGCGCAACTCGTTGACGGTGTCTTCGTCGAAGCTCTCGATCTCGAGCATTTCCTGCATCGGCACGTAGGCCACTTCTTCGAGGCTGGTGAAACCCTCGGCGATCAGGATGTCGGCAACTTCGACATCGACGTCGAGCTTGTCGACGAACAGCTTCCTGACCGAATCGGATTCGAGCGTGTGCTTGGCGCTGGATTCCTCGGCGGTCATGATGTTGATGCGCCAGCCGGTCAGGTCTGACGCCAGGCGCACGTTCTGGCCGCCGCGCCCGATCGAGATTGCCAGGTTCTCTTCATCGACCACCACGTCCATCGCGTGGCGTTCTTCGTCGACGACGATCGACTGCACGTTGGCCGGGGCCAGCGCGCCGATGACGAACTGCGCCGGGTCTTCCGACCAGAGCACGATGTCGACGCGCTCGCCGGCCAGCTCGTTGGTCACTGCGGTGACGCGCGAACCGCGCACGCCCACGCAGGTGCCGAACGGAGCGACCCGCATGTCGTACGATACGACGGCGATCTTGGCCCGCGAGCCCGGGTCGCGGGCGCAGCTCTTGATCTCGAGCAGGTTCTGCTCGATCTCGGGCACTTCCTGCGCGAACAACTCGATCATGAAGCCCGGTGCCGAGCGCGACAGCATGATCTGCGGGCCACGGATGGTGTCGTCGATGCCGGCGATGTAGGCCCGCACGCGGTCGCCCGAGCGCAGGTTCTCCTTCGGGATCATTTCGCTGCGCTTCAAGCGCCCTTCGACGCGTCCGCTCTCGACGATGATGTCGCCCTTGTCCAGGCGCTTGACGGTGCCGACCATGATCTTCTCGCCGCGCGACATGAAGTCGTTGAGCAATTGCTCGCGCTCGGCATCGCGGATCTTCTGCAGGATCACCTGCTTGGCGGCCTGCGCGCCGATGCGGCCGATGGTCAGCGATTCGATCGGTTCTTCGATGTGGTCATCGACCTCGATGTCGGCGATCTGCTCCTGGGCTTCGAACAGCAGGATCTCAGCGTCCGGTATTTGCAGGCCGGCCTCGTTGGCCACCACATGCCAACGGCGGAAAGTTTCGTAGTCGCCGGTTTCGCGATCGACGGCGACGCGGATATCGACCTCGCCGCCCTGCAGCTTCTTGGTCGCCGAGGCCAGCGCGGATTCGACGGCGCCGAACACGACTTCGCGCTCCACGCTCTTCTCGCGCGAGATTGCATCGACCAACATCAACATTTCGCGGTTCATTCTTCTCAATCTCCGTCGTGCGAAGGCACGGCCTGCATCGGCGCCGTCTGGGCAGCATTGACGCGGGCCTTGCCCTTGAAATTCACCACCGGCACGAGGTTCGCGTCGCGTACCTCGTCCAAAACAAAATCCAGCGCGTGGGCTTGGCCGCCCTTGGCCGCTTTGCCGTCCTTGCCAACGGCGGCGGGCGCCATTTCCAGCCGCCAGCCGCCGTCGCGCGCGCTCAGCACGCCCTCGAACTTTTTCCGTCCGGCCAGCGGCAGCTTGAGCGTCAGGGCAATCGTCGAACCCTCGAAGCGGGCGTAGTCGGCCTCGCGCTTGAGGGGCCGGTCCAGCCCCGGCGACGAGACTTCCAGCCGCGTGTAGTCGCAGAGCTCGACTTCGAGCACATACTGCAACTGCCGCGTCACGGCTTCGCAATCGTCGACCGTCACCTGCTCGGCTTCACCGGTCGGGTACACCGTGCCCGGCACGCGGTCGATGAACACGCGCAGCATCCCACCCCCCGTGCGTTCGAGGTCGACCAGCTCATAGCTGAGCCCGGCAACGGTGCGTTGTGCGGCGTCCTGCCAATTCATGCGCGATATGCAGTGCGAGGAAAAGCGATCAAGCAAAAAAAATGGGCTGGAAGAATCCGCCCATAGGGGTTTCGGGGTTTTTCAGCGAAACGTGGATTGTACTCTGCAAGAGCTGTACCGGCAATCGGTTTGCCTCCGGCCATGCCAGAATCGCCGCCTTCTGTGGCCACCCGTTGGAGCGTTTCATGGGCTTTCTTGCCGGCAAGCGCCTGCTGATCACCGGCGTGCTGAACAACCGCTCGATCGCCTACGGCATCGCCCGCGCCTGTCACCGGGAAGGCGCCGAGCTGGCCTTCAGCTACCAGGGCGAGCGCTTCAAGGAGCGGATCACCGAGTTCGCCGCCGAGTTCGGCTCCAGGCTGGTGTTCGACTGCGACGTGGCCGATGACGCCCAGATCGAGCGCCTGTTCGTCGATCTCGGTCAGTCCTGGGACTCGTTCGACGGCTTCGTGCACGCGATTGCGTTCGCGCCGCGCGATGCGATTGCCGGTGATTTTCTCGATGGCCTGACGCGCGAGAACTTCCGCATCGCCCACGACATCTCGGCCTACAGCTTCCCGGCCCTGGCCAAGGCCGCCCTGCCCCGGCTGAGGCCCGGCGCGGCGCTGCTGACGCTGAGCTATTTGGGCGCCGTTCGCTATGTGCCCAACTACAACCTGATGGGCCTGGCCAAGGCCTCGCTCGAATCGAGCGTGCGTTTCCTGGCCCAGAGCCTGGGTGCCCGCGGCATCCGCGTGAACGGCATCTCGGCCGGGCCGATCAAGACGCTGGCCGCCTCAGGGATCAAGGACTTCGGCAAGCTGCAGGCCGAGTTCGCCGCCACTGCGCCGATCCGCCGCACGGTGACGATCGACGATGTCGGCAACGCCGCGGCCTTCCTGATGTCCGACCTGGCGGCCGGGATCAGCGCCGAGATCACCTACGTCGATGGCGGATTCAGCCAGGTCATGGGCGTGAACGTGCCTGCGGGCTGAGCAGAAGCTGCGCGGCCAGCGCCTCGGCCACCTCGATGCCGTCAACGCCAGCCGACATGATGCCGCCGGCATAGCCCGCGCCCTCGCCGGCCGGGTACAGGCCCTTGACGTTCAGGCTCTGGAAATCCTTGCCGCGGCTGATGCGCAGCGGTGACGAGGTACGCGTCTCGACGCCGGTCAGCACCGCGTCGGCCATCGCAAAGCCCCTGATCTGCCGCTCGAAGGCGGGCAGCGCCCCGCGGATGGCTTCGATCGCATAGTCGGGCAGGCTGGTGTTGCCGGGCTCGGCCAGGTTGGTCATCAACACCCCTGGTGTGTACGACGGCAGCACGCTGCCCGGCGCCGTGCTGCGTTGGCCCTTGATGAAGTCGCAGACCAAGGCCCCGGGCGCCACATAGCCGCCGCCGCCGAGCGCATACGCGCGCGACTCCCAAAAGCGCTGGAAGGCCATGCCGTCGAGCGGGCTCACGGGGCCGCCCTGCTGGCCGTCCTGGCGGTAGTCCTGCGGCGCAATGCCGACGACGATTCCGGCGTTGGCATTGCGTTCGTTGCGCGAATACTGGCTCATGCCATTGGTGACGACGCGCTCGACTTCCGAGGTGGCGGCCACCACCGTGCCACCGGGGCACATGCAAAAGCTGTAGACCGCGCGGCCGTTCTTGGCGTGGTGCACGAGCTTGTAGTCGGCCGCGCCGAGGATCGGGTTCCCGGCGCCGGGGCCGAAGCGCGCCTTGTCGATCAGGCCCTGCGGGTGCTCGATGCGGTAGCCGATCGAGAACGGCTTGGCTTCCATGAACACGCCGTGTCGATGCAGCATCTGGAAGGTGTCGCGGGCGCTGTGGCCCAAGGCCAGCACGATATGGTCGGCGCGCAGTTGCTCGCCTGAAGCGAGGCTCAGGCCGCGAATGTGGCCGCCCTCGATCAGCACGTCAGTGACGCGCTGCTGGAAGCGCACCTCACCGCCCAGCGCTTCGATCTCGGCGCGCATCTTCTCGACCATGCCGACCAGGCGGAAGGTGCCGATGTGCGGCTTACTGACGAACAGGATTTCCTCGGGCGCGCCAGCCTTGACGAACTCGGCCAGCACCTTGCGCGTCAGGTGCCGCGGGTCGCTGATCTGGCTCCACAGCTTGCCATCGGAAAACGTGCCCGCGCCGCCTTCGCCGAACTGCACGTTCGACTCCGGGTCGAGCACGCCGCGGCGCCACAGGCCCCAGGTGTCCTGCGTGCGCTCGCGCACGGCCTTGCCGCGTTCGAGAACGATCGGGCACAGGCCCATCTGCGCCAGGATCAGGGCCGCGAACAGGCCGCAGGGGCCGAAGCCGACGACCAGCGGGCGCCGCCTTGCTTCAGCGTAGAAATCGGCCGGCGCATGGCCGACAAAGCGATAGCCCATGTCGGGCGTGCGCCGCACCTTGGGGTCGGTCTCGAAGCGGGCGAGCACGGCGGCTTCGTCCGCCACTTCGCAGTCGACGCTGTAAATGAGCTGTATCGCCGTCTTCTTGCGCGCATCGAAGCCGCGCTTGAACACGGTGAAGGCGGCGAGATCGGCATTGCCGATGCCCAGCCGCGCCACGAGGGCCGGGCGCAGCGCGCCCTCGGCATGGTTCAGCGGCAGGCGCAGTTCGGTCAGTCTCAGCATCGCTGAGCCCAAATGGCAGTACGGTGGCGCAGCGGCGCGTGGCGCGCCGCAGGCCTCAACCGCCCTTCTTCGGCCGCTTGCCGGGGTTCTTCTTGCTGCGCGTATGAGCGCCGCGCTCGAGGCTCACCTTCTGGCCACGGCCGACGGTGAATGCCACGCCGGTAGGCGCCACCGGGCGCGGGGTGGCCTTGCGGTCGGCTTCGGTCTTTATCTTGTTGGCCATGGGGTTCTCAGTACGGAATGAAAATGAAACGAGGGGCGAATTAGGCCACAACCCGCGCCGCCGGCTCAGCCGCGCACGCAGTCGACGTAGTAGCGCTTGCTGCCGTCGGGGCCGGCAATCTCGTCTTCGACCAGGCCGTGCACGTCGGTGTCGAAGCCCGGGAAGCGCTGGTTGAACTCGCGCGTGAAGCGCAGGTAATCGACGATCTTCTTGTTGAAGCGTTCGCCCGGGATCAACAGCGGAATGCCCGGTGGGTACGGCGTCAGCAGGGATGTGGTGATGCGGCCTTCGAGCGCATCGATATCCACCCGCTCGGTCTTGCGGTGCGCAATGTGGGCGTACGCGTCGCTCGGTTTCATCGCCGGGTGCAGGTCGGACAGGTACATCTCGGTCACCAGCCGGGCGATGTCGCCCTTGGCATACATCTCGTGGATCTGCTGGCTCAGGTCACGCAGGCCCAGGCGCTCGTACATCGGGTAGGCCTCACAGAACTCGGGCAGGATGCGCCACAGTGGCGCGTTCTTGTCGTAGTCGTCCTTGAACTGCTGCAATGCGGTGAGCAGGGTGTTCCAGCGGCCCTTGGTGATGCCGATCGTGAACATGATGAAGAACGAGTACAGCCCCGTCTTCTCCACCACCACGCCATGTTCGGCCAAGAACTTGGTGACGATCGACGCCGGGATGCCGGTCTTGGCGAACTTGCCGCTCACGTCCAGGCC
>JANOKY010000129.1:0-18151 GCA_031419635.1 Burkholderiales bacterium
AACGAGGCGCGCATCGTGGTCGTCAACAGCCGCATCGTCAAGCCGATGGGCTTCGACTGGTTCGAGCAGCTCGAGCGCGCCGAGGGGTTCTGAAATGTGCGGCGATCTCGACGAGGAAGACCCCTTCGAGGGCGATCTGTACCAGCGCTTCCTGGTCCACAGCCAGGCCATGCTGGCCAAGGCACCGGCTGGCGGCGATGACCTGAACCGCTATCTCGACGCGCTGTTCCACGACCTGCTGAAGCGTTGCGTGAACGATGCCGAGCAGGTGGCTTCACCCAACGCCTACCGCCAGGTGGCAATGCAGTCGCTGGTGCTGGCGCGCCTGGCCGGTTTCCTGGCCGGGCATGTGGCGCTCAACGAGGACCCGCTGCGCAAGTTGATGGAGGCGGTGTTGCTCGGCTACGGCGAGGCCGATGCGCCGCCGGTGCAGGGGCGCCATGGGCACAGCCACAGTCACGACCATGAACATGGCCATGGCCACTGAGTGGGTGATGTCGGCATCAGCAATTGCCGACGCCGGCGTGCAGTGCATGCCCGAATACAGCCGAGCGCACCAGAGCGCGTGACCAGAGCGCGTGACCGCGATAAGGACGTAGGCGTACCTTCCGTGAACGCAGTGGCGCATCGAGCGCGACGGTGTCATGACAATGGCTTGCCCGTCTGCACAAACGGCAGGCCGTCGTCTTTTGAGTCGATTGCCGCCGCGCGGTCGGGGCTGATCAATCGCGCGCGAGCCCGTCAGTCCAGAGCGCAGCCGCGGCAGCAAAGATCGACGTCTGCGTCAGCGCCTGGCCGTCGCCCGCCAAGCGCAGCCAGGCCAGCGTGTCGTGGTGGCTGCCGGGTATCAATTCGTCACTGCGTTCCTTGACCAGCCAGGCGTGCAGCTTTTCGTACTGCTGCGGGTGGCGCTGCCGCGTCCAGGCCAGGCCGACGAGGTCGCCATAGGCTTCCTCGCGGCGCGCGGCCTGCATGCTCGCGTAGGCCGTCTGCCACTGCGCTGCGGGCGTGTCGGATGGGCTGGCGGCAAAGCCGCTGGGCAGCCGGTACCAGGCGCCGTCGCGGTAGCGCCGGCAGTGGCCGAGCTCGTGCGCGGCCATCAACTCGAGCGCGGCGTCGAGCAGCTCGGGTTCGATGCGATCGAGCGTGGCCTGGGCCTGCGCGTTGCCGCGCATCGACAACACCAGCTTGCAGCGGCCGTCGATGAAGGCCATCGCCAGCGGCGCGGCGCCGGGGTTGGGCTGCGGCTGCACCACGATGTCCAGCGGCAGTTTTGCTTCCCGCGCGTAGGCAATCACGGGCCAGGCGCCTTGCAGCCAGCGCGCTTCGGTCGCCGTCAGCTCGGCCGCGCCAGCAGCCGATGCACAGAGCCCCGCAGCGATGAACCCGACGACGCGTTGGCGCACGACCAGTCTCCCGATGGCCGATTTTTCGGCGTCTCGCGGCGGCATTGCTGGCCGTTTGTCGGGCCCTGTGCCGCAGCCGTGATTTGTTGCGCGGCCCGCGCCGTGACGGCTTCACGGTCTCGAAGGGGTGCGTAGGATCGCGCGCCATGAACATCCTGATCGTCGGTGCCGGGCGCGTGGGCGAGAGCGTTGCCGAGAGCCTGGCCTCGGAGCAGAACGACATCACGGTGATCGACACCGACCCGCTGCGGCTGGCCTCGCTTCAGGGCCGGCTGGACCTGAAGGGCCTGACCACCACCGGCGCCACCGTGCTCACCGGCCTGGGTGCGCTGCCGACCTCGATCAACGTCTGGCGCTGCTTCATGGTGCTGATCGGCGGCATGGGCATCCTGGTGCTGGCAGTGGTGATCCTGCCGCTGCTGGGCGTCGGTGGCTCGCAGTTGTTCAAGGCCGAAACCCCGGGGCCGATGAAGGACCAGAAGCTCACCCCGCGCATCGCCGAAACTGCGCGCGGCCTGTGGGTCGTCTATTTCGCGATCGCGCTGGCCTGCATGCTGGCGTACCGCGTCGCCGGCATGGGCTGGGCCGACGCCTTCATGCACATGTGCTCGACGATGGGCCTCGGCGGTTTCGCGGCCTACGACGACAGCTTCGGCCACTACAACTCGCCGGCCATCGAGGCCGTGGCCATCGTCTTCATGCTGATTGCCGGCGTCAACTTCGCGCTCTACTTCGTGGCCTGGAAGCGGCGCAGCCTGTGGGGCGTGTGGCGCGACGTCGAAGCCCGGTTGTTCGTCGCCACCATGGTGGCAACGGTGCTCGGCATCGCCGCCTTCCTGAGTGCGCACCCCGTCTACCCGACATTTACCGAGTCGCTGCGCCACGCCGCCTTCAACGTCGTCTCGATCGCCACCACCACCGGCTTTGCCAGCGTCGACTACGCGCTGTGGCCGGTGTTCGCGCCGGTGACGATGCTGTTCCTGTGCTGCTTTGCCACCTGCGCGGGTTCCACCGGCGGCGGCATCAAGATGGTTCGCGCGATGCTGCTGCTCAAGGGCGCCCGGCGCGAGTTGAAGCGCATCGTCCACCCGCGTGCAGTGGTGTCGGTGAAGCTGGGTGCTGCCAGCGTCGATGCCCAGGGGCTGTCTGCGGTGCTGGCTTTCATGCTGTTCTACGGCGCGGTAATGATCGCCGCGACGATGCTGCTGCTGTTTTCGGGCGTGGTGCTGTTCACATCGTCGTTCTGGCGGAAGTAGCCGCATCGCGCTATGGTGGAGGTATGAAACCCGCCATCGACTTCTACTTCGACTTCTCCTCGCCCTATTCCTACATCGCCAGCGAATGGGTCGAAGCCGTGGCTGCGCGCCACGGCCGCGCGGTGCACTGGCATGCCATCCTGCTCGGCGCCACCTTCCAGGCGGCCGAGCTGAAGAGCCCGGTGGCGCACCCGATCAAGCGCGAGTATTCGATTCGCGACTTTGCCCGCTCGGCGCGTTTTGCCGGCCTGCCGATGCAATTGCCCAGCAAGTTCCCGATCCCGACGCAGAACGCCGCGCGCATCTTCTGGTGGCTGCATGATGGCCAGTCGCCCGAGCACGCGGTGGCCTGGGCCCATGCCGGCCTGCGCGCTTATTTCACCCGCGCTGTCGACCTGAGCGATGTGCCGGCGCTCGACGCGCTGGCCGCCGAGAGTGGCCTGGACGCCGCCGCGGCGCGGGCCGCCTACACCGACCCGCTATGGAAGGAGCGCCTGAAGCGCGAGAACGACGCCGCGATTGCCGCGGGCGTGTTCGGTGCGCCCTTCTTCATCGTCGATGGCGAGCCCTTCTGGGGCAACGACCGCCGCCAGCAGATCGAGCAGTGGTTGTCGGGCCAGGCCGACTTCCAGCACACCGTGATGTGAAGGACCGTGCCATGAGAAAGACCGTGAAATCGATGGTCGACGACGCAATGGACGTCATCACCACCTACAGCGTCGACGACGCGTGCGAGCTGCACGGCCGCGACGACGTGCAGTTCATCGACATCCGCGACGTGCGTGAGCTGGAGCGCGAAGGCGTCATCCCCGGCGCCTTCCACGCCCCGCGCGGCATGCTCGAGTTCTGGGTCGACCCCGAGAGCCCGTATCACAAGCCGATGTTCGGAGAGAACAAGCAGTTCGTGCTCTTCTGCGCGATGGGCTGGCGCTCGGCGCTGGCCACGCGCACTTTGCAGGAGATGGGCGTCGAGAAGGTGGCGCATATCGAAGGCGGCTTCACGGCCTGGAAGGAGGCCGGCGCGCCGGTGGCGGAAAAGGTGGCCAAGCCGAAGAAGGTCTGAGGCCGTGGATCTGCCGGCCTGCCTGCGCATCCAGGCGCATGCCAACCGCCTCGCCAACCACCGCGTGCACCAGGCGCTGTGCAGCTTGTCGCGCGAAGACGTCCACGCGCCGCGCACCAGCTTTTTCCCGAGCCTGGCGCAAACGCTGAATCACATCCTGGCCGACGAATTCATGCTGCCCAGCGAGTCCCATCTGCGCGCCGCCGACATGGCCGCGCTCGGTTGGCAGGAGGCCACGATCTACGGCACCCTGCCGTCATAGGGAGGATGGGCGCGACGTGGGGCTACCGCTGCACCGCTGAAAGTGCTTGAATGGGTTTGCCGTTGACGCCGGGCCAGCAGCCTGGCAGCCGGCCTTGTTCAATCCACGACAAACGGAGGCACCATGAACCGCAAGACCGTGCTGGGGGCCGCGATCGCCGCGGCGATCACTCTCATCGCTGCCCCGTCGCTCGCCGACGAAACCTGCAACTCGCCCTACCTGGCCAAGCTCATCAAGGGCCAGGAAGACTACATCCACGTCTGGACGCTGGGCGTCGAGGGCCTGGGCGACGGCCGCGACAAGCTGGTCACGATCGACGTCAACCCGGCGTCCAAGCGCTACGGCCAGGTGGTGCACAAGGTGTCGGTGGCGGGCAAGCCGCGTGGCGAGGCCCACCACATGGGCTTCACCGACGACCGGCGCTTTCTCTGGGCCGGCGGCCTGGACGACAGCCGCATCCATGTCTTCGATGTCGGCAGCAACCCGGCCAAGCCGCGGCTGGTCAAGACGATCGCCAACTTCAGTGACAAGAGCGGCTTCGTCGGCCCGCACACCTTTTATGCCATGCCGGGGCGCATGCTGGTGGCCGGCCTGTCCAACAGCAAGACCAACGGCGGCGTGACCGGCATGGTGCTGTACAACAACCGCGGTGAGGTGATTTCGACCCACGCCATGCCCACCGCTGAAGTCGGCGGCGTCAAGGGCGACGGCTACGGCTACGACATCGCCATCAACCCCGGCCGCAACGCGATGCTGACGTCGAGCTTCACGGGGCGCGACAACTACATGCGCCCGCTCGGCGAGGTGGTGAAGGACGGCGAAGCGATGAAGCGCTTCGGCAACACGATGGTGCTGTGGGACTTGAAGGCGATGAAGCCGCAGCAGATCTTCAACGTGCCCGGCGCGCCGCTGGAAATTCGCTGGTCTCTCAAGGACGGTGACAACTGGGCCATCACCGCTACGGCGCTGACGTCCAAGCTGTGGCTGGTCAAGCCCGGCGTCGGCGGCCAATGGCAGGCCAAGGAAGTCGGCACCATCGGCGACCCGGCCAAGATTCCGCTGCCGGTGGACATCAGCATCAGCGCCGACGGCAAGGGCTTGTGGGTCAATACCTTCATGGACGGCATGACGCGCTACTTCGACCTCAGCAACCCCGAAGCGCCCAAAGAAACCTACGCCAAGCAGACCGGCAAGCAGGTCAACATGATTTCGCAAAGCTGGGACGGCAAGCGCGTGTATGTCACCTCCAGCCTGCTCGACAAATGGGATAAGGGCGGCGCCGACAACGAGCAGTTCCTGCGCGCCTTTCAGTGGGACGGCAAGGAGTTGAAGCTGGCCTTCGAGGTCGACTTCGCCAAGCAGGGCCTGGGCCGCGCGCACCACATGAAGTTCAGCGCCAAGCCGAGCGGCAAGACGCTGGCGCAAGCGGCCGCCATGAGGCTGGCGCAGGCCGTGCCCGCCAGCGCCCAGTGAACGCCGCGCGCCGCTGGCGCCTGCGCCTGCCGCTCGCCTTCGCTGCCGCCGCCTGCGCTGGCGTGCACGCGGCGGGCGACAGCGCCCCGGCGCCCGGTGGCCCGCGCGTCGATCGCGCGCGCCTGCCGGCACCGGGCAGCTACACGCTGGCGCGCATCCAGCGCTGCCCCGACGGCGAGGTGCTCGGCAGCGACGGGCGCGCGCAGCACCTGCACGCGCTGCTGCAAGGGCGCCTGACCGTGCTCAGCTTCATGTACACCTACTGCCGCGACCCGGTGGGCTGCCCGCTGGCCTACCGCGCCATGGTGCAAACGCGCGACGGTCTGCTCGCCGATCCTGCGCTGGCGGCGCGCTCGCAACTGGTGAGTCTGAGCTTCGACCCGACCAACGACACGCCCGAGCAGATGGCGATCTACGGCCGCGGCCAGGTCGACGAGCAGCGATTGCGCTGGCGCTTCCTCACCACGGCATCGGTGCCGCGCCTGCTGCCGCTGCTCGAAGGCCTGGGCCAGGACGTGAGTGTCGAGACCGATGCGCGCGGACGCCCGACGCGCACGCTCAACCATCTGATGAAGCTCTTCCTGATCGACGCGCGGCTGTGGGTGCGCGAAATTTACGGCGTGGCCACGCTCGACCCCGCCGCGCTCATCAACGACCTGCGCACGCTCGCGCTCGAAGCCGGCCGCGGGCCGTAGCGACAGGGACGGCGCGAGCCGCGCGCCGGGCTCCTAGAATTGACGTTCACGCTCATGTTTATGTCAATGGCCATCGGCCGCGAAAGACCCGCTACATGCCCACGCTGGCCAGCAAGCTCAATGTCCGCTCCGAGGATTTCAAGGCCAACGCCGCGGCGATGCGCGCGCTGGTGGTGGACCTGAACGCCAAGCTGGCCACCATCGCGCTGGGCGGCGGCGAGGGGCCGCGCGCCAAGCACCTGTCGCGCGGCAAGCTGCTGCCGCGCGACCGCGTCGAGATGCTGCTCGACCCCGACACGCCGTTTCTCGAAATCGCGCCGCTGGCGGCGATGGGCGTTTATCAAGACCGCGACGGCAGTGATGCCGCGCCAGGCGCGGGCGTCATCACGGGCATCGGCCGCGTGGCCGGGGTCGAATGCGTGATCGTTTGCAACGACGCGACTGTCAAGGGCGGTACCTACTACCCGCTGACGGTGAAGAAGCATTTGCGGGCGCAGGAAGTGGCGCGCGAGAACCGCCTGCCCTGCATCTACCTGGTCGACAGCGGCGGCGCGAATCTGCCCAACCAGGACGAAGTCTTCCCCGACCGCGATCACTTCGGCCGCATCTTCTACAACCAGGCCGTGATGAGCGCCGCCGGCATCCCGCAGATCGCGGTGGTGATGGGTTCGTGCACCGCAGGCGGCGCCTATGTGCCGGCGATGAGCGACGAGACCATCATTGTCAGGAACCAGGGCACGATCTTTCTCGGCGGCCCGCCACTGGTGAAGGCCGCGACAGGTGAAGTGGTGACTGCCGAAGACCTCGGCGGTGGTGATGTGCACACGCGCCTGTCGGGCGTGGCCGACCACCTGGCCGAGAACGACACCCATGCATTGGCGCTGGCGCGCCAGGCCGTCGCCGGGCTGAACTGGCGCAAGGCGCCCGAGATGGCTTGCGTGCCGCCGCGCGCGCCCAACTGCGACCCGCTCGAGTTGCACGGCGTGATCCCGATCGACACGCGCAAACCCTTCGACGTGCGCGAAATCATCGCCCGCATCGTCGATGCGTCGGAGTTCGACGAATTCAAGGCCCGCTACGGCAGCACGCTCGTCACCGGCTTCGCGCACATTGAAGGCATGCCGGTGGGCATCGTCGCCAACAACGGCATCCTGTTCACCGAGAGCGCCAACAAGGGCGCGCACTTCATCGAGCTGTGCTGCCAGCGCAAAGTGCCGCTGATCTTCTTGCAGAACATCACCGGCTTCATGGTTGGCCGCAAGGTCGAGAACGAAGGCATCGCACGGGCTGGCGCGAAGATGGTCACCGCCGTGGCCTGCGCCGCGGTGCCCAAGTTCACCGTCATCATCGGCGGCAGTTTCGGCGCCGGCAACTACGGCATGTGCGGCCGCGCTTTCGGCCCGCGCCTGCTCTGGATGTGGCCCAACGCGCGCATCTCTGTGATGGGCGGCGAGCAGGCCGCCGCGGTGCTCGCGACGGTGCGGCGCGACGGCATCGAAGGCAAAGGCGGGGCCTGGAGCGCCGAGGAAGAAGAAGCCTTCAAGGCGCCGCTGCGCAAACAGTACGAAGAGCAGGGCCACCCGTACTACGCCTCGGCGCGGCTGTGGGACGACGGCGTGATCGACCCGGCCGACACGCGGCGTGTACTCGCACTCGGCCTCTCGGCGAGCCTGAACGCGCCGATCCCCGACACGCGCTTTGGCGTCTTCCGCATGTGAGCGCCGCCACCGACTCGCTCGAAACGCCGACGGTGCGTGACTTCGAGCACCGCTGCGCCAGTGTGCGCACGCTGTGGGCGCATGTGCAGGCGCGAGACTGGGCAGCGCTGCGTGCGATGTACGCCGACGCCGCCACGATGCACTGGCCGTGCAGCGGCGAGCGCTTTCTCGACGCCGACGCGATCGTTCGCGTCAACGCGATCTACCCGGAGGGCTGGAGCCTGCGCGTGCTCGCGGTCGATGCGCTGGCCGACGGCCGCGTGCGCTCGGTGGTCGATGTCACACACCCGCCGCAGCGATTTTTTGCCAACTCGACATTTCGCTTCGACGCCACGCAGGTGGTCGAAGTCGAGGAATACTGGGCCACTGCCCAGGCCGCGCCGGCCTGGCGCAACGCGGTGGCCCTCGGCGCCTATCAACGCATGGATGCAACGGCATGACCCCCACGCTCGACATCAGCCGCTCGCGCCATGTGGCCAGGGTGTTCCTCAACCGCCCCGAGGTGCGCAACGCCTTCAATGCCGCCGTGATCGCCGAGCTCGCCGCCGCATTCAACCAGTTCGCCACCGATTCCGAGTTGCGCGTGATCGTGCTCGGCGGCCACGGCAAGGCCTTCTGTGCCGGGGCCGACCTGGCCTGGATGCGCGCCATGGCCGACTACAACTGGGAAGAAAACCGCGCCGATGCGCAGGCCCTGGCCGACATGCTGTGGACGATCTACCGCTGCCCGGTGCCGATCGTCGGCCGCGTCCATGGCGACTGTTATGCCGGCGGTGTGGGCCTGGCCGCGGTCTGCGATGTGCTGGTCGCCGCCGAGGGCGTGAACTTCTGCCTGAGCGAAGCCAAGCTCGGCCTGATGCCCGCCACCATCGCACCCTACGTCATCAAGGCCCTGGGCGAGCAGGCCTCGCGGCGCTACTTCACCACCGCTGAGCGCTTCGATGCGGCAGCGGCCAAGGCGCTGGGCTTCGTCCATGAAGTCGTCGCCGCCGACGCGCTCGATGCGAAGGTCGACGAGCTTGTCGCCGCCCTGGTCGCCAACGGCCCGGCCGCGCTGCGCGCCTGCAAGCGCCTGGTGCAGGACTTCGCCGGCCGCCCCATCGACGATGCGCTGCGCACGGACAGCGTGCGCCGCATCGCCGGCGTGCGCGCCAGCGTCGAGGGCAAGGAAGGCGTACAGAGCTTTCTGAGCAAACGCGCGCCGGCCTGGCAAGGCAATGGCCCATGAACACTGAGCTCGACACCACCCACCTGTTCGCCATTGCCGCCGCGCTCGGCTGGGCCAGCGGGCTGCGGCTGTACGCCGTGGTCTTCCTCACCGGCCTGGCCGGCAGCCTCGGCTGGGTGCCGCTGCCCAGCGGCCTGGCCGTGCTTCAGCACCCGGCGATGCTGTGGGCCAGCGGCGGCATGCTGCTGGTTGAGTTCCTGGCCGACAAGGTGCCGTGGGTCGACTCGCTGTGGGACACGGTGCACACCTTCATCCGAATCCCCGCCGGCGCGGCGCTGGCTTACGGCGTGTTCGGCGGCGACCAAGCCACCTGGGCCACGGTGGCGGCGCTGCTCGGCGGCACGCTGGCCGCCACCGCGCATACCGCCAAGGCCACGACGCGCGCAGCGGCCAACACCTCGCCCGAGCCCTTCTCCAACATTGCCTTGTCGCTGGCCGGCGACGCGCTGGTGCCGGGCATGCTGTGGCTGTCGTGGACGCACCCGGTGTGGTTCTTCTTCGCCCTGGCGATCGCGCTGGTGCTGATGGTCACCGTGACGGTGATGCTGTTCAAGTTTTTGCGCGGGCTGGGGCGCAAGCTCCGCGGCCACTTTGCGCCGACGCAGGCCAGCACATGAGACCACCCCCGAAGCGGCTGCGCCGCTCCCCCTCTAGGGGGCGCCGCTGGCGGACCGGCGAAGCCGGATCCGCGGCGTCCGCATGGCTAGACATCTCGTCTCGTACGTCGCGCGTTGCTCGAAGCGCAGTGGAGTCACCGACATGTTCAAGAAGATCCTGATCGCCAACCGCGGCGAGATCGCCTGCCGCGTGGCCGCCACCGCGCGGCGCCTGGGTGTGCGCACGGTGGCCGTCTACTCCGATGTCGACGCCAATGCGCGCCATGTGCGGGCTTGCGACGAGGCGGTGCACATTGGCGCCGCGCCGCCGCGCGAAAGTTATCTGCAATGGCAGCGCATCCTGCAAGCCGCAATGGCCACCGGCGCGCAAGCGGTGCACCCCGGCTACGGCTTCCTGTCGGAGAACGCCGACTTTGCTCAGGCCTGCGTCGATGCCGCGCTGGTCTTCATTGGCCCGCCAGCCAGTGCGATTCGCGCGATGGGCAGCAAGTCGGCGGCGAAGACGCTGATGGAAAAGGCCGGCGTGCCGCTGGTGCCGGGCTACCACGGCCGCGACAACGACTCGGCCTTGCTGGCCCGCGAGGCCGAGCGCATCGGCTACCCGGTGCTGATCAAGGCCAGCGCCGGGGGCGGCGGCAAGGGCATGCGCCGGGTCGACAAGGCCGAGGATTTCGCGGCCTCGCTCGCGTCATGCCAGCGTGAGGCCAAAGCCAGTTTCGGCGACGACCATGTGCTGGTCGAGCGCTATGTGCTGCGGCCGCGGCACATCGAGATCCAGCTCTTCGCCGACACGCAGGGCCACTGCATCTACCTGTTCGAGCGCGACTGTTCGGTGCAGCGCCGGCACCAGAAGGTGCTCGAAGAAGCGCCCGCGCCGGGCATGAGCGAGGCTCGTCGCGCCGAGATGGGTGCGGCGGCGGTGGCGGCGGCCAAGGCGGTGGGTTATGTCGGTGCCGGCACGGTCGAATTCGTTGCTGAGGAGTTGGCCGACGGCGACATCCGCGCCTACTTCATGGAGATGAACACGCGGCTGCAGGTCGAGCACCCGGTCACCGAAGCGATCACCGGGCTGGACCTGGTGGAGTGGCAGTTGCGCATCGCCGCCGGCCAACCGCTGCCACTGGCGCAGGAGCAGCTCACGATCCGCGGCCATGCGATCGAGGCGCGCATTTGCGCGGAGAGCCCCGACTCAAACTTCCTGCCCGCCACCGGCACGATGCAGGTCGCACGCTGGCCCGAGCACGTCAGCTTCGAGCGCAGCGACAGTTTGCCGCGCATCGACCGCGGCTTCGACGAGGGCGACACCATCAGCCCGCACTACGACTCGATGGTCGCCAAGCTGATCGTCTGGGGCGAGAACCGCGCGCAGGCGCTGGCGCGGATGGACGCGGCGCTGGTGGCGACGCACATCGTCGGCCTGAACACCAACCTGGCGTTCCTGCGCCGCGTCATCAACACCCAGGCGTTCGCCACCGCCGACCTCGATACCTCGCTGATCGAGCGCGAGCGCGCGGCCTTATTCGACTACTCGCCGCTGCCGATCGAGTGCGCGGCGGCCGGCGTCGTCGCCCGCGAGCTGGCGCGCGAAGCCGCGTTGCAAGGGGACGATCCCTGGTCGCGCCGCGATGGCTGGCGGCTGTTTGGCGGCGCCACGCGGCGTTTCGATCTGGATGTCGGCGGCACGCCGCAGTGCGCCACGCTGCACCGCGGCCACGACGGCGCGCTGACCCTGGCCATCGGCGAGCAGCGCTGGCCGTTCAGCAGCCGCGCGCTCGCGAACGGGCAACAGGACTGCCACGACGTTCAGCTTGGCGATCAGCGCTGGACGCTGGCGGTCTACGCCGAGGGTGAACGCATCACGGTATTCGCGCCGCACGGCAGCCTGGCCTTGCAGGAAGTCGACCCGCTGGCCCATGCCGGCGAAGGCGTGGCCGCAGGCCGCCTCACCGCGCCGATGCCGGGAAAGGTGGTGGCCTTCCTGGCCGAGGTCGGTGACGCGGTCAAGGCCGGCCAGGCGTTGGCGGTGATGGAGGCGATGAAGATGGAGCACACCATCGCCTCGCCGCGCGACGGCGTCGTGGCCGAGTTGATGTACGCGGTGGGTGATCAGGTGGCCGAAGGCGGCGAGCTGCTGCGGCTCGAGACACCGCATGACGCCCGTTCGCCCTGAGGTATCGAAGGGCTACGAAGCCAACCAACGGCTCGGCAAGAACCAGGGCTTGGTGCTTTTGCGCGCTGCGTCGCCGTCAATCGGCAGCGGCTGCGATACACCGAAGCCCGAGGTGTTGGCGGCCCAATTCAGCGGCGGTCCCGTGTCGCGGCCGATGTGCCTGGTGTCGCGCGCCATGTGCTCGCCGGCCTGGCGGAACTGGCGTGCCAGCAGCGGCAGGTTGGTGCCGGCCATCGCGTCGCACACCAGCAGCACATCGCGCACGTAGCGCGCGTCGGTGAGCGCGCGGTCGGCGTCCACGCCCTGGCCGAGGTGGCGGCGCAAGTGCAGGTCGATGCGGTTGGCGATGACGGTGCGCGGGTCCATGCGGGCGGGCTCCTGAAGTGAAAGCAGTGTTGGGGCTGGCCCGCCGCATGACCATCCCCCGGTCGCGGGCGCTGCCCTGGCGTTACAGTGAATGCCGCTGCCTGCCGAGGAATATTCACGATGGCCCTGCCCACCCATGTCACCCTGGTCGACGTCGGCCCGCGCGACGGCCTGCAAAACGAGAAGCTTCCCGTCGCCACCGCGCACAAGGTCGAGCTGGTGCAGCGCCTGCAAGCCGCGGGCTTGAAGGAGATCGAGGTCACCAGCTTCGTCTCCCCCAAATGGGTGCCGCAGATGGCCGACGGCGCCGCCGTGATGGCGGCCATCGAGCGCCGCGCCGGTGTTCGCTACAGCGTGCTGGTGCCCAACCTGAAGGGGCTCGAAGCGGCGCTGCCGACGCGGCCCGACGAGGTGGTGGTCTTCGGCGCCGCCAGCGAAGCCTTCAGCCAGCGCAACATCAACTGCAGCATCGAAGACAGCATCGAGCGCTTCCGCCCGGTGGCCGAAGCCGCACGCGCCGCCGGGCTGAAGGTGCGCGGCGCGATCTCGTGCGCGCTGGGCTGCCCGTACCAGGGCGAGGTGTCGCTCGATGACGTAGAGCGCGTGGTGCGATTGATGAAGGCCATCGGCGTGCAGCATGTCGGCATCGCCGACACCATCGGCGTGGGCACGCCGCGGCGCGCACAGGCGGCACTGGAGCGCGCGCTCAAGCATTACCCGCTGGCCGAGGTCAGCGGCCATTTCCATGACACCTACGGCCAGGCGCTGGCCAACATCTATGCCTGCCTCGAACTCGGCGTGCACACCTTCGACGCCAGCGTGGCCGGCCTCGGCGGTTGCCCGTATGCGAAAGGCGCCACCGGCAACGTCGCGACCGAAGACGTGGTCTTCCTGTTGAACGGCCTGGGCATCGACACCGGCATCGACCTCGAAGCCCTGGTCGATGCCGGTGCCTTCATCTCCGCCGCGCTCGGCCGCGCACCAATCTCGCGCGCCGGCAAGGCCCTGCTGAGCCAGCGCGAGAAGGCCCAGACTTGATGGACACAATCGACGACAAGCCCGAGGGCTTTCGTCGCGTGGCCGCCGCACTCGCAGAGCGCGGCCATGCGCATGCGCCGCTCTGGCTCGCGGTCGCAGCCCGCACCTCGCAAGAAGCTGCCGATGCCCTCGGCGTCGCGGTCGGCCAGATCGCCAAGAGCGTGATCTTCCGGCGCAAGAGCGACGAGCGCGCGGTGCTGGTGGTGACCTCGGGCGACCACCGCGTCGACGAAAAGAAGGTTGCCGCGATCACCGGCGCTCTGGGCCGTGCCGGCGCCGACTTCGTCAAGGCGAAAACCGGCTTCTCGATCGGCGGCGTGGCACCCATCGCGCACAGCCAGCCGCCGCTGACGCTGATCGACCGCGAACTGTTTCGCTACAGCGAAATCTGGGCCGCGGCCGGGCATCCGAACGGCGTCTTCAAGCTCGCGCCGGCCGAGCTCGAAGCGCTGACCGGCGCGCCGGTGGCCGATGTGGTGCAGGCCTGAGCGCGATGGTCGACAGCCCCTGCATCAATGTCTGTCGCATGCACGAGCCCAGCGGCCATTGCGTGGGCTGCGGCCGCACGCTGGACGAAATTGCGCTGTGGTCGGTGCTCGACGACGACGACAAACGTGCGGTATGGGCGCTTTTGCCCGCGCGCCTGGCACAGCACCCCCCGGGGGCGATCGACGCTTAGGGTTCACCTGCATTTGTTGGCACCGGCCAGCAGCACGGCGGGGCGCATACTGGGCGCTTCGACGCACACCATCCTCCCATGCAAGCCACCCGAGTTGTCCGCCACCAAGCCTACGAATTGACTTGCAGCGCCACGGCTGACGACGCCGGCCGCTTCGTGCCGGCGCTGGTGCTGTCCAAGCAAGCCTGGCCACGCCGGCCGCGCGTCATCGCCGTGCCCCGTGGCGACTACCTGAGCGAAGAGGTCGCCATCGACGCGGCCTACTCGCAGGGCGTGGACTGGATCCAGAACTACGGCTGAGCGCCGGCCAGCGGCGCAAAGGTCGCGAGCTGGTGCAGCGCGACGAAAGCTTCGCGCGGCGGCGGCTGGCGCTGCAGACATCGGGCGAGGCGCTTGTCATGGAAGTTGCCCTCGATGAGACGCCGCACTTTCGATCGCGCATGCGCGGGCCGGCGGTGCCGGGATCGATTTGGCAACCACGGAGGTGCCCATGCCCGTTTCAAACGTCGACGCCGCGGCCGTTGCCGAGCTGGCACCCCGCGGCAGTTTGCGCGCGGCCATCAACTACGGCAACCCGGTGCTCGCGCGACGCGAGCGCGACGGGCCGGGCGGCATCTCGGCCGATCTGGCCCGCGAACTGGCGCGGCGCCTGGGCGTGGCGATCGAGTTCGTGCCCTACGAGGCCGCGGGCAAGGTGGTGCAGGGGCTCGCGTCCGCGGCCTGGGACAACTGCTTCCTGGCCATCGACCCTTTGCGCGCGGCCGAGATCGACTTCACCGCAGCCTATGTGGTGATCGCCGGCGTGTACCTGGTGGCCGACGCCGCCGCGTTGCACAGCAACGCCGAGATCGACCGGCCCGGCCAGCGCGTCGGCGTCATCGTCGGCAGCGCCTACGACCTGCACCTGTCGCGCGCGCTGACGCAGGCGACGATGGTGCGCGCCGCCAGCATCGACGCAGTGATGGACCTGTGGCGCGCCGGCCAGCTCGACACGGTGGCCGGCGTCAAGCCGCAACTCGAGGCGATTGCCAAGCGCACGGCGGGGCTGCGCCTGCTGCCCGAGCCCTTCATGGCCATCAACCAGGCGATGGGCACGCCGCGCGGGCGCGACGCCGCTGCACGCTACCTGCGCGCCTTTGTGGGCGAGATGAAGGTCTCGGGCTTCATCGCCCAGGCCTTCGTGCGCAATCGCATCGAAGGCGCCTCGATGGCGCCCTGACGATGGCCGCTAAATCCGCCGGTGCAGGCGGTGATCGATGTGCAGCAGCAGGGTGCTGACGGCGGCGGCGAAGACCACGATGATGAAGGTCACCGACATGATCAGCTCGACGTTGTGCAGGCCGATGCCGTTCATCAGCAGGTAGCCCAGGCCGCGTTGCGAGGCGAACATCTCGGCCAGTAGCGAGCCGATCAGGGTCAGCGCAAAGCCCACGCGCAGGCCGGTGAAGATTTCGGGAACCGCCGCCGGGAACAGGATCCAGCGCACCATCTGCCAGCGCGAGAGCCTGAGCACGCGGCCGGTCTTGAGCAGGATCGGCCTGGTGTTTTGCACCGCCGCGAGCGTGAACAGGATGATCGGGATCACGCCGTGGATCACGCCGAAGGCGACCTTGGCCGACAGGCCCAGGCCGAACGCCAGCAGCAGGATCGGGTACAGCGTGAGCTTCGGGATCGCGTACAGCGAGACGATCATCGGCTCGAGCGTGTCGCCCGAAAGGCGGTCGAAGCCGAGCCAGAAACCCACCGCCAGGCCGATCACGACCGACAGCGCGTAGGCGATCGCGAACGCGCGCAGGGTGTCGAGCAGGTGGGTGTCGAAGTCTTCGCTGACCACCAGCGTGGCGGTGTAGCGCAGCGTCGCCAGCGGCGAGGCCAGGGCGACGTCGCCGACCCACGCATACAGCCCTTGCCAGATCGCCAGCAGCGCGGCGATCAGCACCAGCGCATTGCGTAGCCCGCGCCAACGCCCGACGGTCATCGCATGCCCCGACGCCGCAGCAGCCGCTGCTCCCAGCGCGACAGCGCGCCGTTGATCGCCACCGAGGCCAACAGGATCAGCACGATCAGCGGGTACATCGTGGCGTTGTCGAAGTTGGCATAGGCGAAGCTGATCTCGTAGCCGATGCCGCCGCGCGACATGATGAACTCCGAGCCGATCACGCCGATGAAGGCGTAGGCCACCGCCAGCTTGGCCCCCGTCAGAACTCGCCCGGCCAGCCCAGCGGCAGGCGGATGTACGAGGGCCGGTGCGGCGCCAGGGCCTGCGTCGTGACGCGCGCCAGCTCGACCAGGGCAATGCGATCGTTGGCTGGCGACGGCACCGGCGCTGCGACGGCCTCGGCGTCGGGCAGTGCACTGGCGAACCAGGCCGGGCCCGGCTTGGCGGCGGCGGTTGCCAGCGTATCGAGCAGCGCCGCCACCAGGCTGTCCGGCGGCGCCAGCATCGCCAGATCGGTCGGCGGCAGCGACTGGTGGTCCATGCTGTGGCCGTTGTGGATGTAGGGGTCGAGCGAACACTGCACGACCTTCGCGCGCGGCAGCTCGCCGCCACAGGCCTGGCGCAGCGTGCCGCCGAGGTCGATCCAGTCCAGGCTCAGGATCACATCGGCATCGCGGATCAACTGGCTGCCGCCGCCTGTGACATACAGGCTCGGCGGGAACGGGTGCAGCGCGTGCCGGGTGGGGAAGGTCGCACCGGTCTTGATGTCGGTGAGCACGGCCGCACCCAGGCGCTCGGCCAGCGCCACGCGGCGCTCGAAGTCAGCCGGGTCGATCGAGACGCGGCCGATCAGGATCAGCGACTCTGCTGGCCCAGGCCAGCAGAGTCGCGGCCTCGCTCACGGTTGACGCGGGCGCGCTGCCTGGCGCGGCGACGCTGAAACGCTCGAGTGCGGGCAGCGGCACCGGCGCGGCCAAGGCTTCCTCCTGCAGCGCCGCGTCCAGCGCCACGTAGACGGGGCCTTGCGGCAGCGTCGTCGCGGTGCGCCAGGCGCGCAGGATCGATTCGAGTGCGGCGGGCACCGACGCCGGCTGGTCGTCCCACTTGGTGTAGCCGCGCAGCAGCGCGCTCTGGTCGCGCGCGGTGTGGATCCAGTCGACCCAGGGCCGGCGCTTCATCGCATCCATCGGGCCCACGCCGCCGAGCAGCAACACGGGGATGCGATCGCACCAGGCGTTGAAGATCGCCATCGTGGCGTGCATCAGCCCGACGTTGGCATGCAGGGCCACGGCCAGCGGTTGCCCTGTCACGCGGGCATAGCCATGCGCCAGCGCCACGGCGGTTTCTTCGTGGATGCACAGCAGCAACTCCGGCCGCGTGTTGCCCAGGTGGTTGACCAGGCTGTCGTGCAGGCCGCGAAAGCTGGCCCCCGGCGTGAGGGCGATGGAGGGGATCGCCAGAGCGCGCAGCAATTGCGCGATGGCGTCGCTGCCCCAGGCAGCGACGGAGGCGGGCCCACGTGGGCTGCGCAGCGTGTCGTTCATGCGCGCGCTGCGTCTTGATGGCCGGGCGTCACTGGCAACTTTCTGGGCTGGACTTGCCGCAGACTCTAGCCAAGGTCGGGCCACGGGTCACGCGGCTATACCCGCAAGCACGGCGGGCGCCTAGAAGTTGACTTCCGTGCCGCCCTTGAGTTGCAGCAACTCGCGCGCGTCATCGGGGCTGGCGACCTCGAGGCCGAGGCCTTCGATGATCTGGCGCACGGCGCGCACCTGCTGCGCGTTGCTCTCGGCCAGGCGGCCGGCACCGATCCACAGCGAATCCTCCAGGCCGACGCGCACATTGCCGCCCAGCGCCACCGATTGGGTGGCTACGGCCAACTGGTTGCGGCCGGCGCCGAGCACGCTCCATTGGTACTGGTCGCCGAACAGGCGGTCGGCCGTGCGCTTCATGTGGGCCACGTCTTCGGGGTGCGGGCCAATGCCGCCCAGGATGCCGAACACCGACTGGATGAAGAACGGCGGCTTGACCAGGCCGCGGTCAGCGAAGTGGCGCAGCGTGTAGAGGTGGCCAATGTCGTAGCACTCGATCTCGAAGCGGGTGTTGTTGGCGGCGCAGGTGGTCAGGATGTTGGCGATGTCGGCGAAGGTGTTCTTGAAGATCCGGTCGTCGGAGCCTTCGAGGTACGGCCGCTCCCAGTCGAACTTGAATTCCTTGAAGCGCGCCAGCATCGGGAACAAG